>JABWCD010000033.1 GCA_013359265.1 Candidatus Hydrogenedentota bacterium | reverse complement strand
CCCCAACGACTCGAAACTCACAAAATGTAGTGAAGACTTTCGACAACCCGATCAATAATGACAACCACTTACAAAAATAACTGCGGAAGTTGGGCTAACTTTTACATAATGTGCTTATTGTCTGCCTATCTCCAATGCGATTCACTCCCAGGAAAATCAAAAACAAAGCTGCCGACGCGAGCGCCCACGCGCCGGTAGCAGGAATCGTAGCGGGCACACTTGCGTTGTCTTGTGGGTCGCTGCCGCCGTTGAGTTCGTCCAGATTCGTGTAGGTGTCGCCGTCGGGGTCGCCGGAGGCGCCGTTGTCGGGGTTGATCGAGCCGTCATCGTTCGGATCGAGCGAGTGGAGCACCTCCCACGCGTCGGGCAGGCCGTCGCCGTCGGTGTCTGGATCGCGCGGGTTGGTGTTGTAGATCGCGTTTTCGTCCGCGTCGGTCAATGTGTCGTTGTCGCTATCGAGATCGAGCCAGTTTGGTATGCCATCGCCGTCGGTGTCGGCGCCGGTTTCAATGCCGTTCGCGATACCGTCGCCGTCGTTGTCGAGTAGGACGAATTCGTCGAAGTCGAGTGTGAAATCGTCGTTGCGGTCGATGCCGAGGGTGTAGCCCGAGCCCGCGGGCACGGCTTCGAACGTAAGTTCTGAGTTGGCAGCGGCCAATGCGGCGAGCGCCGCAAGCGATATGGGCGCGTCTGCCGCGGAGTCTGGCGTGAACATGCCGCCGCCGGTGTATTCCCATCCACGCGGAAATCCTGCCTGTATGCCCTTCACGATGAGGTCGATATCGCCGGCGTTCGCGAGCGTAACAAACAGATTGATCGTGGTGAGGTCGTCCAGGGGATTGCCGATCGTCACCTGTTTGCCGACTGCGGCGTGCGCGTTATTGTTGGGGTTGCCGGGCGCTTCGGGATTGGGGCCGGGGTTTGGAGGGGCGTCGTCGAACCCGCCGGAGAATGAAAGGACGAGCGCGGTGAGATCGGCGACGTCCTGGTCCGAGTTGACATTGAAAACCGGCTCGCTGACGAAGCGCGCGATGCTGTCGATGCTGCCGTCGTGAAGTACGCCGAACCCGCTCAGACTTGGGTTGCCGGGCGTGAGTTCGAAGCCGGCCTTGTCGTATTGGTTGCGGAGTTGCGGGATTTTGATCGCGTGATTAGTCGAGCCGTCGACGGAGACAAGCGTGACGTGATGTTCGCCATTCGGCCCGGTCGCGATGGGAACGAACGCCGAGCCGTTCCAACGCGAATCCGTGCCGTCACCGACGGGGAGCGTGTGACAGATGACGCAACTGAAGCCGCCGTCCATGGGCGCGGTTTGGCTGCGGTAGAGCTGAAGGCCGCGCACGGCGTCGCCGGCGGGCAGGGGTGCGCCGTTGCCGAGGACGAAGCGGCCGTTTGCGAATTGGCCGGGCAGCGGGAGGTTGGTGGGCAAGGTGTTGTCGAGGTTGCGGAATGGGTTCGGCGGGAAATGCGTCGTTGCGAGGAAGTCCTCGAACTCCTGCATTTCTTGCGCGGTGAGCATGGTATCGTCGCCCTGCAGGCCCATGAACGCGGGATTGAATTCTTCGAGGCCGTCGCGGTCGCCGCGCCAGTGGAACGGTTCCTTGCCGATGATGTCCTGCAGGGTTTGGGTCGTCATCGGACCCTTCATGGGATGAAAGTCTTGGAAGCCGCCGCCGAGTCCGGGTATGCCGCCGCCGAGGTTGTGCTGCGGGGGGCTGCCGGCGCCGGATAACGCCTTGACGCTGCCGGAGGGATCGCCGAGGTCCCAGGCGAGGCGGTCCATGCGGCCGTCGACGTGGCAGGAACCACAAGCGATGTGGCCGAGGCCGGAGTTTTTGTGTGTGTCGTAGAGGTGTTTGCGACCTGTTTTGATCGCAGTGGGGGTCGGATCGAAGTACGGAACGTTTGCGATCTCGTTGAGCGATGTCGTGTCGACGACGGAGATGGAGCCGTCGAAGCGGTTCACGACGAAGAGACGCGATTCGTCGGCGCTGAGGACGGCCCCTGTGGGGCCTTCGCGCAGTTCGGTAGTCGCGCCGAGGGTGACGCGGTTGCCGGTTTGATCGACGACGACGAGGTTGTTCGACCCCATTCCGGTGATGTAGCCGCGGTCGCCGGCGGCGTTCCACACGATGCCTCGTGGGTCGCCGATGGACTTGTCGCGGTCGGTTTGGGGTACGGTGGGCGTTTCGTATGGATCGACACCGCCCGGTTGGGCGAGCGCGAGGTGAGCGGCATTGAGATCGACGACGTTGGTGTTCGAGAGATTCGCGTCGTCGACGATGCCGATGTTCACGCGCAAGAAGGTGCCGCTGACGACCGGTTCGAACCGGACTTCGTTTGTGCCGTCCGTGCCGACGACGGTGATGTCGCCGGTTGCGGGATTGATTGCGAGCGACATGCAGATGTTCATCAGGCGGTCCGCGTAGTTGACGGTCGGACTTGGCGCGTTGAGATTCGTGATGACGGCGATGTCGTGGTCGATGACGTCCCAGCCGACATAGCGGCCGGAGAGGTTCGATTTCGCGCCGTTGATCCACGGCGACCAGTCGCTGCCGTTGTCGTCGCGCCAAACGCCTGCGGCGTCCTTCTTGACGATGAGGCCGACGCGCGGCGCCGCGCCGTTCGCTGCCTTCGGCGGGATGAATAGGTTCAGATCGCCGTTCGTGTCCAGAGGATCGTTTGGTGGCGGGTTCACGCCGCCATACGGATTGGTCACATCATCCATCGCGGCGTTGGTTGGAAAGCCGCCGAGGGTCCCGTCATTGCCGCCGGCAATGATGGTCGAGCCGTTACCCGATTCAAAGATCGCTGCGTATACCGTGAGGCCGTCGGGACTGACTGCCAGCGTGCGCGGCTCTTCGGCAAGGATGGAAATGTTCGTTGGCGCCGCGGCGACGTTCGCCGGGTCGAAACGTTGAATGGTGTTTGCCTGCGAACAGGAGACGAAGGCCATTTGCGGCGAGCCGGCGAAGACCACGTCGCAGGGTTCGTCGAGCGTGGGGATTGTCCCGATGACGCGCTGTGTGGTGATGTGGACGATCGAGACGCTGTCGGAAATGTGATTCACCACCCAAGCTTCCGTGTTGGTGCGGAAGCGCACGCTCACGGGATCGATGCCGACCTGCACCGATCCGCGTTGGACCGGCGTGCCGCTCGTTACATCGTAAATGTCGAGCAGGCCCGCCGCGGTGTTTGAGACGGCAATCGTTGTGCCGTCCGGGCTGAGGTCAATGGGATGGACGTGCGGCGTTTCGAAATTGACGAAGGCCGCGGATGAATTGAAGCAGAGCAGCAGACACGCAAGAACGAACACGCAGAGAATGCTTCGCACGATACGACTCCCACACCGGCACCCGGACTGATTTGTCACCCCTCACCCAAGGGGCACTACAGTAGCGCAAGATTGTTGAATTGGCAATACGAAAGCTACTTTCGCGGTATGCGCATTGTTCGCAGAGTGCGGGTGGAGGAATGGGAGTAATGGAAAAGGACCTAAGGGACCAAAGGGACCGAAAGGACCTAAGCGACCAAGAGCGTGATCAACCAATTAAAGAGAGGTACGAGCACAGAGTTCGGTTACGAGGACGATAACCAGCACGAATGCGATAGAGCGACGCACCGATTTTCGAGATGGCGCGGGCACGAATGAGCGGTGTGCAACGCTGCAATCAGGCGAACGCGTAGCGCGCGATGAGGGCGAGGGCGATTGCGTACATGATCGGATGAACTTCCCTGTAACGGCCGGCGATGGATTTCACGATGGCGTAGGAGACGCAGCCGGCGGAGACGCCTTCGTGGATCGCGAAGCCGAAAACCATGAGCGCGACGGTGAGAAATGCGGGGAGCGCTTCGGTGATGTCGTCCCACTTCACATGGCGCAGGGGGGACATCATGAGCAGGCCGACCACAATCAGCGCGGGCGCCACGCCGGGGTACATTGCGACGTGGGGCGCGGTGGCCTCGACGCCGTAAAACGCGGGGCCGATGTCGGTGCCGACGATATGGATAATTGGCGCGAACGCGATTGCGGCAATGAAACAGAGTCCGGTTACGATGGCGGCAAGGCCGGTGCGCGCGCCGGCGGCCACGCCGGTTGCGCTTTCGATGTAGCTCGTGACGGTGGACGTGCCGAACAAAGCGCCCACGCACGTGGCGATGGCGTCGGATAGGAATGCATGGCCTGCTCGCGGCATCGAGCCGTCGTCTTTAACGAAGCCAGCTTGTTTGCCGACGCCGACGAGTGTGCCCACGGTGTCGAACAGGTCCATGAAGAATAACAGCAGAATGGCGATGAGCGCGGCATCCCACCGCGCGACCAGTTCGGACGCATCGAGATTGAAAAAGGTGTCGAATGAATAGTGTGCGCCGGAGGTGTTGCTTGGCATCACGTTGGTGGCTACGCCGATCATGCACGTCACGACGATGCCGATGAGAATTCCGCCGCGAATGCCGCGGGCCATAAGGGCGGCGATCAAGAACACGCCACCGATGGTGAGCAGCGCGGGACCGGAGGTGAGATTGCCGAGGCTGACCATTGTTGCCGGATTCGGCTGGACGATGCCGCCCCATTGCATGCCGACAAACGTGATAAAGAAACCGATTGCGGGGCCGATGGTGTTCTTCAGGCACTCGGGCAGTACGCGCAGGACTTGTTCGCGCACTCCGAACGCAGAGAGTAGAACGAACAGGAATCCCGAGATGAGCACGATCATGAGGCCGGCCTGCCAGGAGAAGCCCATGCCGCCGGCGAACGTCGAGCACACGGTGAACGCGAAGAAGAAGTTTTCGCCCATGCCGGGGGCGAGTGCGATGGGGTAGCGCGCCAGCAGGCCCATGAGAACGCACGCAACGGCGGAAGAGAGGCACGTCGCGATGAGCACGGAACCAAAGGGCATTCCCACAGCGCTAAGGACGGTGGGCTGCACGAAGACGATGTAGCTCATCGTCGCGAAAGTGGTCAGGCCGCCGAGGATTTCGCGTCGGACTGTGGAGCCGCTACTTTGGATTTGAAAGTATGATTCGAGCAGGCGCATGACCCCCCCTCCGCCACGCATGAATTTTACACAAACGCGGCGGTACCTTCTCGTAATCGTAGTCGTCCTTCGTATTCGTAATCGAACTTTCGGCGGTGACTTGCATATTTGCTTGTATACCCGAGAACCAATTCTCGATTACGATTACGAATCGCGAAACGGCGAAGATGTACGATGAAAGGAGTGGAATTGCGCATTCTCATCGCAGGTTGCGGCTACGTCGGCACGGCCCTCGCCGGATTGCTTGTTAGAGACGGCCACCATGTCTGGGCGCTTCGGCGCGGCGGCGTGCTCCTGCCGAAAGGCGCGGAGTCGGTACAGGCGGACGTTTTGAAACCGGAAACCCTGTCGATGTTGCCGTCCGGCCTCGATGCGGCCGTGTACGCCGTGTCTGCCGGTGGGTACGACGAGGCGCGCTACCGCGCGGCGTACGTGGACGGCCCGCGTAATTTACTGAGCGCGCTCAAGGCGACCTCCGCTCAGCTTAAGCGGTTCGTATTCGTTTCGAGCACCGGCGTATACGCGCAGGACAACGGCGAATGGGTGGACGAAGATTCGCCCGCAGAGCAGACCCACTTCTCCGGCGCGACGCTGCTGGAAGGTGAGCGGCTTGTTCACGCGGGGCCGTTTCCCGCGACGGTGGTGCGGCTCGGCGGGATTTATGGTCCCGGGCGAACGCGTCTTATTGATTCCGTGCGCGCCGGGACGGCGACGATTCCGGCGGGGCCGAGTTTCATCAATCTGATCCATCGCGACGACTGTGCGGGGATTCTGCGGCACGTGCTCATGATCAAGAATCCCGCGCCGCTGTACCTGGGAGTAGACAACGAACCGGTGGACCGACGGGAGCTGCTGGCGTGGGTGGCGGAACAACTCGGTGCGGCGAAACCACCGGTTGACACGAGCACGTCGTCGGCACGATCGCTGCGCGGAAATAAGCGGTGCAGGAACGCGCGCCTGATTAACTCAGGCTGGAAGCCCGTTTTTGCCTCGTTCAGAGATGGATACAGCGCTTTGCTATAAGATTCATAAGCGACGAATGCACAGTGTGAACGAAGCGTAGATGGTGTAAAGGCAATTCGAGTATTCGATTACGAACATGAGCACGAGCGACGGCGGGGGATATCAAAGGACCTGTCTGTCCAGGGTCCGGTACTGAATTGCTTCGGTGATGTTGTTGTCGGAAATCCGTTCGAGGCCTTCGAGATCGGCGAGAGTGCGCGCGACGCGAAGTACTTTATCGTAGGCGCGGGCGCTGAAACCGAGTTGGTTTATCGCGCGTTCGAGCAGCTTGCCTCCGCCTTCGGAGGGGACGCAGTACTCGCGTACGGCTTTGGGATCGAGATGCGCGTTGCAGGTGTAGGCCTTTCCGTATCGCGCGCGTTGGCGGTCGCGCGCGGCTTGCACCGTATCGCGCACTTCGGCTGTCGTGGGGCCGGTTGGGCGGGTGTCGCTCAGTTCTTCGTAGCTGAGCGCGGGGACTTCCGCGTGGAGATCGATGCGGTCAAGCAGCGGGCCGGACAGACGCGCCATGTAGCGTTGAATTTCGCCTTGCGAACAGCGGCATTGCTTGCGGGGATCGCTGCGGCAACCGCAGGGACAGGGGTTCATCGCGACGACGAGCATGAAGCGGCTGGGAAACGTGACGGCGTATTGTGCGCGGCGGATGTGGACGAGGCCTTCCTCGAGCGGTTGGCGCAATACTTCGAGCGCGCTGCGGTTGAACTCGGGCAATTCGTCGAGAAACAGCACGCCGTGATGCGCGAGACTGACTTCGCCGGGTACCGGCGCGGCGCCGGCGCCGCCGCCGCTGATCGAGATCGTCGTTGACGTGTGGTGCGGCGAACGGAACGGCCGCTGCAGGATCAGTTGGCCTTTTTCTTTTACGCCGTTCGCGACGCTGTAGATGCGCGTCGTTTCGAGCGCTTCCTCGAAAGTCATGGTCGGAAGGATGCCCGGCAGGCGCGATGCGAGCATCGTCTTGCCCGTGCCCGGCGGGCCGATCATGAGCAGGTTGTGTCCGCCCGCAGCGGCGATGGTCAACGCGCGCTTCACCGCCGCCTGGCCTTTCACGTCGGTAAGGTCGGGAACGCTGCGGCGGCTCTGTTCCATTACCGCTTCGATATCGGTGCGGTAAGGCATGATCTCGATCTTGCCGGCGATGAACCCGCAGGCCTCGCTGAGGTTGTTCGCGGGGATGACGTCAACGCCGGGAACGACGCCCGCTTCCTCCGCGTTCTGCGGCGGGAGGACGATGCCCTTGAGGCCTTGATCGCGCGCGGAGATGGTCATCGAGAGAGCGCCTTCGACGGGGCGCAGCGTGCCGTCGAGCGCGAGTTCGCCCGCGAGCGCGTATTCGCGCAGGCGCGCGCCGGTGAGTTGATGGTCCGCGGCGAGCAATCCCATCGCGATGGGAAGGTCGAACGCGCTGCCTTCCTTACGGATGTCGGCGGGGGCGAGGCTTACCACGATGACGCCGCGCGGATAGCGGAACCCGGAATTGGTAATCGCCGATCCGACGCGTTCGCGGCTTTCCTTGACGGCGAGGTCGGGCAGGCCGACCATGAACATTTTGTTTTCGCCGGGGCGCGTGTCGACTTCGACAGCGAGGGGATACGCATCGACACCCAAAACCGCGCACGACTGTACCCGCGCCAACATTGACGAAGAGTCCCCTTACCGTTACACAACGACACCTGCGGCATGGTAATGGAAGTGTGGTGGGGTTTGCACGTGTGAGGAAGCGGGAATCGGGTGTAGGGAACACAATGGCCGCTGCTGTGAAATTCTTGTTGGTCGGGTCTATCGGGTCTATCGGGTATACCGGGTCTGTCGGGTCTATCGGATGACGCGTGTGACGATGGATCGTAGGTTTTCGAAACCCGCTACTCGGGCGGCTTCTCAGGAAACCACCGCGTTCTATCCGCGAGTTGTGCGTAGGGCATGTTGAGATTGCGCCACACGAGGGATCGGTAGAACTTGTTGGCGGCGCGGTAGTCGTCCATGGAGAGCAGATACTTGCCGCCGGTGTAGAGCGCGCGCATGGTTTCGATGTCGTTGTCCGGGAGGTTGAGCGCGGATTGCCACATGAGTTCCGCGGCGGTGTATCGGTAGTGGAAGCGGTGGTTGGGTTGTGGGGCGTTAAGTCGATACCTGTCTCTCTCATCTTCGGATGCTACCAATACATTGATCAGTTGCGGCGAAATTTGCGCAATACTGGATACATACGATTCATTGAGATTACCGGCAATTCGGTGGGGCCCCGCGCCGGGAAGCTCAAAGTTTCCTTCAAATGCGTACCAATCCGGTTCAACCTGTGTCCCGAGAATCTCCATGCCGGACGTCCTTACTACCGAAGCCGCTTCCGACAAGCGCTTCGCGCGCACGCGATCTACGACGGTTCTGGGCTGGACTCCGATGAACCACCCCCACGCTGACTGCGTAGTAGCTGGGCCTTCGTCGGGGCGGCCATCGCGAATCGCTGCGCTCAATCGTTCCGCGTCTTCCTTGGGGCCAGGTGGCAAGTATCGAAACGCCTCTTCCCAGCGCCCTTCACGCGCAAGACGGCGGCCCAATAGATCCTTCAAACTGCATGAGTATCCGAACGCGTGCGAGTTGCGGGCTACGGGTCCATTTACGGCATTGTCGTCTTTACGCGCGTCAACGTAGCTACGCAACTCTTCGGTAGTTAGCACGCGTTCCGCGACATACGCGGCATCGAGATGGTGACCGTTGTGCACAAATAGATCGAGTGCCTCCACATACTCCTTTTGCCCGAGCAGAAGCACCCCAAGTTCGCCAGAAACATGGTCGCGTGGCCCCGTTTGGGGACCGTCTAGCCCCGACTCATCGTACAAAACTCGATCAAGATACTCTGACTCAGATCCTACAAGCTCTCGCAGCAGCGCCACCGCATCGTCGATTTGCCCCTGCCGCAGCAGTAGTTTGGATTGTACCCATTTGCTGTACGGCGTGGGCGACACAATGGTTTCGATCCACCTGCTTGCCGTTTCAAAATCGCCCAGTTGATATGCCGTAAAGGCCAGTAAGTCGGCGTGCGCCATCTCGCCTTTAAGTCCCGCGCGAGATACGGCTTCGAGCCATTTCTTTGCGAGGTTCCGCGAGTCCGGGTGGGAGACGACGTACGTAGATATCGCGATACGGCAAACATCATCTTGAACCGCTTCGGGCAATACGGCGGTCGTCTCAAGTGCAATCGCGCACGCAACGCCAAGCGAGATGTAATCGGGCATTGCCGGAGAGTCTGGATTCAAGAACGGTTGTGCGTAGCCATGTATGGCCGCAACGATATTGCCGTTGTTCAAATCCATTTTCGCCTGCCATCCAATACTTTCGCCCGCGAGATTAAGCGGATCGTCGAACCCAGCCTTTGCCAGATCCCGAGTCATGTCATAGTGCGCTGCGGCTTCATTTGTGTCGGTTGTCGCGCGGGCAATCATGTAAGCAGCCCAGACAGAACGATGCCTTCGTTCGCTTTCCGGCAGCGCAAGTAAGGATTTCCATTTCGATACTGCGCCATCCCAATCATGCGTGTGATAGAGAGCAGCACCTTGAGCGTAGAGCGCAAACTCGCGGGGAATCTTTGCGGTTACCTCGTCGAGCGACTGGGCATTTACGGGAACCGCGGGCTGGTTTGTCACCAGTTGTTCGGGCGTGGGCGCCATTGCCACGCGCACGGCGCGGTAGTTCACGATCGTTTGTCTAACGTCGGCCTCTGGCATGCCGGATTCGGCAAGCGCGGCGCTAAGGCTCGCGGCATCTGCATCAAGCGATGTTTCCCACATTATTCCGGCATCTGCCCATGGCTTTTGATTCTTCGTAGAAGCTCCGAGGCGATGCCACACCTCCGTCACAAACGATGCTTCGGGCATGCGCAGCACTTGAAGTTCGTTACCGAACGCAAAGTACGCTCTGGGGAAGTATGGCCCGCAGGGATGCGCAAGAATCGATGCACCGACTCCCAACAAAATTGTCACGAGTAAGTAGCGTAAACGCACGGAGTTTGGTGTATTCATGGCGCGTATCATACCCCAAGAATCGTCGGCGTAGAATCTGTTATTGTGACGCATCAATTCCTGGAGACACTACAGGAGCCAGTTCCATGCAACGCCGAAATTTTCTTGCGGTAGCCGGGGTGGCCGCGGCGACGGGACTGAGTGGTTGCGCGACGCCGAGCGTGTCGCGGGAACCGGAGAAGGGCGCCAGGTCCGGCAAGCCAAACGTCCTCGTCGTTATCGTCGATCAGCATCGTGCGGATTGTATCGGTGCGTACGGGAACCGGGAGGTGCGGACGCCGAACATCGACGCGCTCGCGGCGGATGGGGTGCGGTACGAGAACGCGTTTTGCTGCTATCCCGTGTGCACGCCGTCGCGGTACAGCATGTTCTCGGGGATGTACGTTCACGACCACGGCGGTAGCAGCAACCGGTGCACGTTGCGCGCGGGCATCGACACGTATCCGCGGATTCTCCGCGACGCGGGGTATCGCACGGTTGCCGTGGGCAAAATGCACTTCACGCCGACCTATCTCGACGTGGGTTTCGATCGGATGTATCTTGCGGAACAGGACGGCGACGGGCGGTGGGACGACGACTATCACCGCGAACTGATGCAGCGCGGGCTTATCGACATCAACGATCTCGAGGATCAGCGGCGGGAGTTCCGCGCGCACGCGCGAAAGGAGTATTGGGAACATTTTGGCGCGTTGCCGACGAATCTGCCGCCGGAAATGCATTCGACCGAATGGATCGGGCGGAAGTCTCTGGAGATTCTCGGCGAGTGGGGGAGTGGCGGAAACTTGCTCGTTACCAGCTTCGTCAAGCCGCACCACCCGTTCGATGCGATCGCGGAAGATGCGGCGGGTTACGATCCGGCGGCGCTGACGCTGCTGCCGGGGTGGACGCAGGAATGCTTTGCGCACGATCTTGCACTGCAGACGGGGTACTTGCCGTACAAAGATCTCAGCGAAGCGCGGCTGCGCCGGATCATGGCGTATTACTACGCGACGATCGAACAGATCGATCGGCAGGTCGGCGCTATGGTGGAGGTACTGAAGAAGAAGGGACTATATGAGGATGCGGTAATCGTGTACGTCAGCGATCACGGCGAGTACATGGGCCATCACCACATGATCCTGAAAGGCAATTACATGTACGACTCGCTTGCGCGTGTGCCGTTAATCGTCAAGTATCCAAACGGGAGGCGCGCGGGCGAGACGTTCGCGGGGTTGGTGAGTCTGGTCGATCTCGCGCCGACGCTGGTGCGGCAGGCGGGGTGCGCGCCGGGAGAGAGGATGACGGGATTGGACCTTGCGGCGGAGACGAAGGGACGCGACATCGTATTCGCCGAAAGCGGGCGGGGCGAGCAGGTCATGGCGCGGACGCGCACGCACAAGCTGCTGCTCTCCGCGAAGCCGCAGCAGCAATTGCTCTACGATCTCGAACGTGACCCTATGGAATTGACGGACGTGCATTCTGAGTCCGCTAATGCGGCGATCGTGAGCGACCTGTCGGAGAAGGTGAAGGCATGGCAGGGGCCGGCGCCGATGTCCGCTCCGTATATGGATATGGGCGCTGCACAGATTGATCAACCCAATGTCCCGTCCCCGAATCTGGGCCATCGATCGGCGGCAGTCGAGTACTACACGCGCGAGGCGAAGGCTTACCTCCCCGGACTTTGAGGAAGCGCGATCCGGGCCGCTGCGCGGCTCGTGCGCGCGGCGCATATTAGTGGGTAAATAGACCATATCTTGGTTTGCGCCGCGATGGGCCTCGCCGATTCAAATCTCCATCACAAAACATAAAGTACTGCGCCATAATGTCTTAGATACGCTGGGTCCTTGTGGCACATCGGTTGCTATTTTGAGACTTGTACTTCGGGAATTGGAACGGAAGAGGACTCGGTAGATGGTGCAGGAACAGCGGAATGGATTCGACGAGGCGCGGCGGTTCGCGCGGGTCGCGTTCGACGGCCGCGTGGTGTACCGCTATGCGTCGGACGACGAGGGCATGGCCCGGGTGGCCGACGTGAGTCGCGGCGGGTTGCGGTTGTGCATGGGCCGTTATCTGCGCCCTGGGACGCGCGTGATGCTGGAGGCGGAGGGCGTCCGGGTGAACGGGCAGCCGATCGAGATGAAGGGCCAGATCGTATGGTGCGTGCCGGAACGCGGTCACCGGTTTGCCGCGGGAGTACGGGTCATTTACGACGAGCCGGACGCCGTGACCGCGGCGTCGGCGCTGGTGAACCACGCGCTGCACGCATCGGGAGTCGTACAAGAGTTGAAGGACAGACAGGTCGCGAACGCGGCATGGCGCGTGCGGCCTTTGGGCAGAGGAACCCGCGTCGCCGGCGCACGTTTTGCGGCGGGAAACGCGTAGAATGACAGGGCGAAGGAGTTTTTAGTCATGGGAATCTTCACACGCGTACGCGACATCATCAGTTCGAACATCAATGCGATGCTCGAAAAGGCGGAGGACCCGGAGAAGCTGATTAAGCTGATGATCCGCGAGATGGAGGACACGCTCGTCGAGGTGAAGGCTTCGTGCGCGGGCGCGATGGCGACGAAGAAGAAAATCCAGCGCGAGATCGACGAAGTGCGCAAACGCGAGAATGACTGGGGCGCGAAGGCGCAGCTCGCGGTAGACAAGGGCCGCGAAGACCTGGCGCGGGAGGCGCTGGTCGAGAAGCGCCGGTTCCGCGAACGCGCGGAATCGATCGACCGCGAGTTGGCGCATTGCGACAGCCTGGTCGAGCAGTATCAGAAGGACATCGTGCAACTCGAAGACAAGCTGGCGTCGGCGCGCGAGAAGCAGCGCGTGCTGGTGCAGCGGCACGTGGCCGCGCAGAAGCGGCGCCAGGCGCAGGAACAGGTGCGCGCGACGGACAACGCGGACGCGTTGGCGCGGTTCGAGAACTTCGAGCAGCGCATCGAGCGCATGGAAGCCGAAGCGGACCTGGTGAACTTCGGAAAGAAAGCGGCGTCGCTCGAGGAGGAATTCGCCAAGTTGGCGGGCGACGAGGAAATCGAGAAGCAGTTGGCGGAGTTGAAGGCGAAGAAGCAGGGTTAACTCGAGAACAATCGATTACGACTACGAGCACGGCAATACGTGGCCGGTAGGATGAGGCGCCGTCCGAGCCGATTCGAAGGATCGATTACGAGCACGAGCACGAGCACGAGCACGAGCACGAAAGACAAAGGGGCCGCGACGATGACATACGACTATCGCACGGAACGCGAGACAGAACGGGAGGAGATGTTCACCATCGCGGAGGTGGAGGCGATTCTTCGCCGCGGTCTCAACCGCAAGCGTGATTCGGGCGAGATTACGCGCGGCGAACTGATCGACACCGCGCGCGAACTTGGGCTCGAGCCGCGCGAGGTCGAGCGTGCGATTGTCGAGCAGCGCAAGCTGGGCGCGATCGAGGCGGCGCAGGAGGAGTACAAGGCGGCCAAGAAGCGGGGCTTTTACCGGCACCTTAGGGCATATTTGATCATTAATGCCGCGCTCCTGTTGATCAATCTCGTATCCGGCGGCGATCTGTGGTTTTTCTACCCGCTGATTGGTTGGGGCATTGGACTGGCGTTTCACGCCTCAAACGCGTTTAACCCGGGCCAGCGCGAAATCGAGTGCGGCGCGCGGCGGATTCTGCGCAAGCGGCAGCGGCGCGAAAGCTATTTCGGGTAGCGCGCGCAGGAGGGGTGTGGAAATGATATCGAGTTTGATATCGCTGGTCGTGGGCATCATCGGCGCCGTCATCGGCCTGATCGTCGGCGTCGTGGCGCTCATCGTCGGCATTGTCATTCCAGCGGTCCTGGCAATTGTGATACCGCTCATCGTTGTTGCGGTCCCGCTGTTGCTTATCATGGCGGCGGTGTGGCTGCTTGGGCTGCCGTCGGCGCGGCGCGCGCGGCGGCGCGAGCCGGAGGACGCGCGCATAATGCGGGACATCAACCGCGGGCTGGCGCGCATGGAGAACAGGCTGAACTCGCTCGAAACGATTATGATGGACGACGAGTCGCGGTCCTATTCGGCGCGCTGACGGGCGCAACAAATCGGGAGTACGGAAATGGACGTTTGGGTGAGAGGTTATCTTCTTCAACCAATATCGAGCCACGATGCATTCTTACTGTCGTTGATAGTAATCGCCGTCGGACTTGTCGTTATTGTCGTCCTTGTGCTAGTCGGCGCGGTGGCCCTGCGCATCGTCCGCGGCGGGACACGGCGCCATAGCGCGAACGCCGAAGAAGCGCGGCTCATGCAAGAAATCTATCTTGGACTCGAAAAGTTGAACGACCGCGTCGATTCGCTGGAAACATTAATGCTCGACGAACGCAAAGAAACGACATCGGTTTAGAAGGAGCAGCGTATGAACGTCGCGGAAATGGCCGTCATGATCCCGCTTGTCGCCGTAACGGGAGGAATTTTCCTTGCGGCACTGAAGATTTGGCGGGGGGACGGTGGCAGCGGCAAGCAGAGTTCGAACGCTGAGGAAGCGCGTTTGATTCAGGACATTTACCACGGACTGCTGAAGATGGAGGAGCGCGTTGAAGCGCTGGAGACACTCCTGCTCGAGCGGGAGAAGGAAGACAGCGCGCGCGAGCGCAAGGAAGTGTAGACGTGATGGGCTTGATCGAAGCGGGCGTCATTATCGGCATCGCGGTACCCGTGTTTGTGGCGGCGGTGGTGATGCTGGCGTCGCTGGGTCCGCCGCTCATCGTAAAGTTGAGGACCGAATTTGAAGGGAGTGAATGGCGTTCGCGAGACGCGGAACGCCCGGAACGAAGGAGGCCGGAAATGCACCATAGCCAACGCGACAGCGGTCACATCTATCGTTCGCGCCACGGACTGATCTTCGGCGTGTGCCGCGGCGTGGCGGAATATCTGGGATTCAGCGTGTTCTGGATGCGCGTGCTGACCATCGGCGGCGCAATCTTCACGGGCATTTGGCCGATGATCGCCGTGTACATCATTGCGGCGCTGGTGATGAAGCCGGAGCCGGTGGTGCCGTTTGAAGAGGATTCCGAACAGGAGTTCTACAACTCGTATGTTAGTTCGCGATCCATGGCGCTCGCGCGGCTCAAAAGGACCTTTGATAACCTCGAACGGCGAATTCGACGGATGGAGAATCTCGTGACTGCGCGGGAATACGACTGGGAACGGAGACTGAACGAGCGGGGATAGCTGAGCCGAAAGCGGGAAGGTTCACCATCCCCTCAAGGAGTTTGCTCGTTTTATATTGTCGATCCTTGGTCTGTCGCTATGTGTCGGAGGAACTGAGATTACCGGTCGCAGCGATGTACGAAATAGATGCTCGCCTCCAAGTAGGTTTTGCAGACGTAGTTCCGATATCTTATTCTCACTTACTAAGATGCGGTATCTCTCATCTAGCGTCACCAGACCAGCATCGAATGCCGAATGATGCAATGAACACAAAGCGATGCCGTTATTCGTAGCGTCAGTGGAGTTTTCGACACTGACAGGTACTATATGCGCCGCTTCGACAAGGCCCAACTGAATATCACAAAACGCACATTTGTATGTGTATGCGGTCAGTACACGCCACCGGAAGTTGAAATCGCGAATAGACGTGCGGACCATTCTGATCGCTTTACGACGAGCACGCGGCATAGAGTCTACAAGGCTGTCGTCATCTAATGATTCGGTTTGCTGAGAAAAGGTGTTCAGAAGTTGGAAATCTCTAGATGATCTTCCGAATTCGTGAAACGCTTGTCGGTTCTCCACGTAGTGGCAGAGGAAGTCCGGCCGCAAGGCAATTGCTATTTCCTGGTTCTCCTTTTGCGACGGTGAGAATCCGCTAATGGCGGCGTTCTCGAGCGCGTCTAACTTAATTTGGAACGATGCAGACCACGCCACTGCCCCCGAATGTTTCCGATAGTCAAAGGCCGCAAATACGCGGCCCTCTTCCCACCATCCGAGAATAAGCAAGTCGTAACCCAGTTCGGGTTGGAAATGCGAAACTTTGGACTGGATTCTATATTCGTCATCCGCGCGCTTCTTCCCGCCATGAGAAACGTTCCAGATGTAGACTTTTATTTTTCGAGATTCATTGGATCGGCCGTTTGGAAAAACCGTCAGCTTAAAAGGATGTTCGTTCGGCGCTTGTTCGTCCAGTACGAACCATCCGCTAGCCTTCACAGCCTCGATTACGCGTGAACGAAGTTGTGGTTTTGTAAGATTTGCCATTATTCAATGATCGCTCCACGACCAAAAAGATCGCTTTCGTCTTCGAAGCGAAATCGGCTACCTTCGAGGTATTCGCTATTCAACTCGAAAGACAACCAATGCCGTCCGAGCTGCTCGGCGACGCAACCAGTGGTGTTGGAGCCCGCGAACGGATCGAAAACCAAATCGTCCTCATCCGTAAGAAATCGGATAAAGAATTCGGCGAACTTCTTCGGAAAACGCGCCGGATGCGGTTTGACTCCACTTTCTCCGCATCGCCGCATATAATCGCTGTTAGAATCGTTATTCCCCAACTCTAGAAGGTTCGGCGGAATCGCGCCGCGGTTATCGCGCTGGAATTTATGCGTTATTACGTGTCCGCTAGGCCTGGTTTTGGCCCGATAGCCCTTTTGAAGCAGAGACTTCATGGCATCGGTATATGGGCGTAGAACGTTTCGGTTGTTCGCTTTTGGATGAGATATCTTACTGAGCCACCACACTACGTTCACAGAATCCTTGACTCGTTCGCGCCGAACGTTTACCCACTCCGCTGGTGCAGGTAATCGCGCGGGATTGTAGTGATAAAACTCCTGAGCCAGGTGGAACCCCTGTTCTTTGCAAAGTCGAATCAGAAGCTCGTATTGATAGAGGCTTCGTATTGGCTTCCCGGGTAAGTAGGCGCCGCCAAGATCGACAACGAAGGAACCGTTCCTTGCTAGTATTCTCTTGAATTCCTTGGAGAAGCCTAGGAACCAGTCAACATATTTGTTTTCTTCTTCATTTCCGTATTCTTTCTTGCTCGTCAGCGCAAATGGTGGAGAGGTAAGGACAAGATTAACGCACTCTGCCGGCAGTCTCGCCATTAGCTCCAGACTGTCGCCCAAGTGTGCCGAGCCCAAGCGCGTTTTGTAGAAAGGTTTATTCCGCTTCCGAAAAAGGGCTAAGTCACTCATGCATACCCCCTATGAGCCAACACCAAGCGCGGGGATTATAGCGATCCGCCTTGCCCGCCACAAACTCAGTGTGATTCAAGCGAATAGTGAATTGCAAACCCATATGAATGCAATTTTCACTTTACCCATGCCACAATATATTGTATACTCGCCGAGCATCAGTCTAAGATATTGGTGTTAGAAGGCTTGTCGACGCGGTTGGTTCGCGTCGATGGGCACTGGGTTGTACGGCCGGCAGGCGCCCTGTAGTGGGGTCGCATCCGGTGCTGTAACTGTTTTAACGAAAAGGGGTTATGGGTTCGGCGGAAGCGAGCGTTGCCCGATGAAGATTTCGTTCCTGGGTACACGCGGCATTCCGGCAAACTACGGCGGGTTCGAGACGTTTGTGGAAGAGGTTGCCGTGCGGCTCGCGGCCAAGGGCCACGACGTGACGGTGTATTGTCGCAGCACGCATTACAGTGAGCGGCTCGATACGTATAGAGGTGTGCGGCTGGTGTATCAGTCGACCATACATACGAAGCACTTGGACTCGATCACGCACTGCTTTGTGTCCACCGCGCACATGGTGCTTCACGGCGCCGACGTGGGGTGTTACTGCTCGTCGGGTAACAGCGCGTTTACGTGGCTTGCGCGGATGTTTGGCGTGAAGGTGGTGCTCAACACGGACGGGTTGGAGTGGGAGCGGGCGAAGTGGAACCGCGCGGCGAAGGCGTATTTCAAGTTCGCGGAGTGGCTGGCGGCGAAGTTTTCGAACGTGCTCATCGCGGATTCGCGCGTGATCAAGGAGTACTACAAAGAGAAGTTCAACCGCGACACGACGTTCGTGGCGTACGGCGCGGACGTTGTCGAGCGGGGATTCAAACGAGAGTTGTTGAAGGACTTCGGCGTCGAGCCGGAGAAGTATTTTTTGTTTGTCAGCCGCCTGGAGCCGGAGAACAACGCGCACCAGTTGGTGAAGGCGTTCGAGGGCGTGAAGACGGACATGACGCTGCTGATTGTCGGCAGCGCGCCGTTTGCGGACGATTACATCCGCGAACTGAAATCGACGAAGGACGTGCGCATCAAGTTCCCCGGCGGATTGTACGGCGACATCTACAAGGCGTTGCAGGCGAACGCCTACGTCTATGTCAACGCGATGGAAGTGGGAGGGACGCACCCTGCGATTCTCGAAGCGATGGGCGCGGGAAACTGCGTGCTGGTAAGCGATATCGCGTACAACGTCGAGGCGGTCGCGCATGCAGGCGTTTCGTTTCGCACGCGCGAAGTCGAGGACTTGCGCGAGAAACTGCAATGGCTCGTGGATAACCCGGAAGAAGTGGCGCGCTACCGGAAGATTGCCGTCGAGCGCGTGAAGGCGGAATACGATTGGGACCAGATCACGGACGATTATGAACGCATCTTCGCCGAAACCATCGCCGGATAAGCGCACGCTTGCGATACCGGACGACATCGCCGAACGCGTTGGCGCGCGGCGGTACCGTCTGTTGATGCAGTGGATTCGCGACGTGAATGGCGCGTACGACGCGGCGCTGTCCGCGGTAATCACGGACAAATCGATCGTGCTGGATGCCGGGTGTTCGCGCGGCGATCCCGATTTGCCGGCGATTGCGAATGCGAAGCACACGGTGGGATGCGACACGGACCTACCGGGGCTGCGCGCGAACACGATCGTGCGCGATCGCGTGGCGTCGCCGCTCGAGACATTGCCGTTCCGCAGCGAGGCATTCGACGTAATTGTGTGCAAGTTCGTGATCGAGCACGTACCGTCGCCCGCGCGGGTGTTCAAGGAGTTTTGGCGCGTGCTGCGTCCGGGGGGCGTACTTGCCGTGCTGACGCCGAACCGCTTGAGCCTATTTGCGTTTGTTTCCACCGCGATTCCGCACGGGACCAAACAGAGGCTGAAGGAATGGCTGTTTGGCGGGCATCCCGAGGATACGTTCCGTACGTACTACCGCGCGAATACGCCGTGGACGTTGGACCGTTTGATGCGCGAGGCGGGCTTTGCGCGCGAGCGCGTGGAGATGCTCGCGGGCATGTGGGCGTTCTTCATTTTCAATACGCCGCTGGCGTTATGCGTGCGCGCGATCGAACGCGCGCAGACGCATGTTCCGATTTTGCGCGCGTGCAGCACGCACATCATGGGCGTCTGGCGCAAACCGTTGGGCGCGGGGGCATGTTGACGCATGGACTGGAAGGGGCGCAAAGTATTGGTGACCGGGGCGGGTGGCTTTATCGGAAGCCACCTGTGCGAACGTTTGCTCTCGATGGGAGCCGAGGTACGTGGCATGGTCCACGGTAACATGCGCGGCAGCGTGGGATACCTCGCGGGTGTGCAGGGGCCGTTGAGCAAGAACCTCGAGATTTGCGGCGGCAACATTCGCGACGGCGCGTTCGTGCGCGAGGCGACTGGCGGGATCGACACGGTATTTCATCACGCGGCGATCACCAGCGTGGCGTATTCGTACGCGAACCCCGAAGAGACGATCATCACGAACGTAATGGGCACGTTGAACGTGTGCAATGCCGCCCGGCATGAACATGTACGGCGGGTGGTGCATACGTCGTCCGCCGGCGTATACGGCGCGGCGAAGGACGGCAGCCCCATCACGGAGACGCACCCGGTTGCCGCGCACAATCCGTACACGGCGTCGAAACTCGCGGCGGACCACACAGCGGAGAGTTTTTATCTCTCGTACGATTTGCCCGTCGCGACGTGCCGCATTTTCAACGCGTACGGCCCGCGTATCGGACAGTTTCTGGTAATACCCACCATTATTCTACAGCTTTCGCGCGGGAAGGAATTGCGGCTGGGCGACCTCACGCCGACACGCAATTTCACGTATGTGGACGACATTGTCACGGCATTTATCCGCATGGCAGAGGAAGACAGCGTCATAGGCGAAGTCGTAAACTTTGGGTCGACGCGCGCGGTGACCATCGGCGAACTTGCACAGATCATCGCGAAACTGATGAAAACGGACTTGGAGATCGAGCCCGATCCGGAGCGTATGCGACCGAAGCGCAGCGAAATCCAGCGCGTCGAGGCCGACAGCTCGAAGGCGAAAGAGCTCCTCGGCTGGGAGCCGACGGTGAGTTTGGAGGACGGTTTGCGCCGGACAATCGATTGGATTCTTTCCGGCGGTTACGAGGACGTGCCGGTACGGCACTGAAGGACGACGTGAGCGCAACGAAATACCAGGGCGTGATTCTCGCCGCGGGCCACGGTTCGCGGATGGGTCCCTTTGGCGAGGAGATGCCGAAACCGATCGTGCCGATCTGCAACAAGCCGCTGCTCGCGTACCAACTCGAGTCGATGAAGGCGGTGGGCATCGACGAGGTATTCATCGTGATTGGCCATCTTGGCCATCGCATTACCCAGACGCTCGGAGACGGCAGCCGTTTTGGCGTGCGCATTCGGTACGTCGAGCAGCAGCAGCGGCTGGGCATTGCGCACGCGGTGGGCCAGTTGGAACGCCACATTACGCGGCCGTTCCTGCTGATGTTGGGCGACATTTTCTTCGAGATACCGAACCTTGGGTCGATGATGGACGAAATGGAGCGCAACCGCGCCGCGGCGGTCATCGCCGTGAAGGAAGAGACCGATGCCGAAGCGGTGAAGCGGAACTTTGCCGTGTTGTTGCGCGACGATGGGACGGTGCGCCGCGTGATCGAGAAGCCGCGTCACGTGCCGAACATGCTGAAGGGATGCGGGCTGTACTTGTTCGATATGCCGGTCTTCGACGCGATACGCCGCACGCCGCGCACGGCGATGCGCGACGAATACGAGTTGACGGACTCGATTCAGATACTGATCGACTACGAATTCCCCGTGCGCATCGCGCCGGTGGTGGATTGGGACGTGAACATCACGTACACGCGCGACCTGATCGACTGCTGTATGCACCAGTTGCGCAAGCTGAACAAGATGTCGCTGACGGGCGAGGGGTGCGACCTCGCGCGCGGGACGGAATTGACGGACACGGTGCTCGGCGATCGCGTAATCGTCCGCAAGCCAGCGCGCCTTCAGCGGTGCGTGGTGCTGTCCGACGTTGTGCTCGACGACGGGCGCGCGCACACGGACACGGTCATTACGAAGCACTCGCAGTTGCGCGGATTGACAGGGTTGTTCGAGGAAAACGCGAATGCGACGACGTGAGGAGCGGATGAGTCTGCGAAACGACGCAAAGGACCCGAACCCCGTTTGGGCGGCCCGCGGCGGTACGCCACGGTTTGTGGTTGGGTTTTGGATTTTCGGCATGGTCATCGGCTTGGCGGCGACTTCGGCGTTCGCGCAGGAGAAGCGCTACCACGGCGAGGCGTTGGACGAAAACAACCGGCTCCTCATTGAAGAGGAGCTTGGCGTGTGCCGCGTCGGCGTGTTTGAGCGCAGCCGCTTTTCGGGCGATCGGTTGATCGATCAGGTTGAATCGGCGCCCGGTTCGTCGCCGCGCGCGAACCCGGCGCCGGAATACATGATCGAAGTCCGCGCGGAAGTGTTGAAGTCGTCCGCGCCGAACTATCTGCAGAACCCGGGGGAACGCTACCGCATAATTTTGCGCACGCTGAACATGAGCGTGGAATACGACAACATGGTCGAGGTTCCTGCGGAGTTTGCGCGCGACCAGTTGTTCTATGAATTCGAGCAAGTGCGCACGCAGGTGACCGGCATCGAGCGCGAGGCGGTGGAACACGCCGCGCCGCTGGTCGCGGAGATATTCAAGGAGGCGCAGCGCCTGCCCGCGGAGATTTATACCAGCGTGCTCAAGAGCCGCACGGGGCAGTTCCGCATTACTCCGGGAACGCGCCAGCGCCGGAAGATCGAGCCGGCGCAGACGTTCGCGCCGAGCATGAAAATCGATCGGCCGCAGCTCGGCGCGTCCAAACGCGAGCGCGAACGGCAGGCGTTGCCGCCGGGCGCGGCGAAGCCGGGCGAGATTGCGGCGCCGCAAGAGAAGGACCTCCGGCCGATTTGGCTTCAGCAGACTGGAGCGAGCGTGGCGGAGTAGTCGACATGATGGAATTGGGACGCGACGTAGTTAGGCGGTTAGGAAGTTAGGAAGTTAGGAAGGAAGAAGAGTGCGAGATAGGGGAGACGGAAGCAGGGCGCGGGCGAATTCACGCCCGTTTTCCTAAACCCGAACCCTGGTACTTTGTGGAAGTGAGGAACGGCCAACCGCCCGGCTGCACCCCGGGCGTGGCGATGAGGAGGCACATGGGTATGAACGCAGAAGGAACAGGCCGAGTGAATTGGGCCGCCTTCGCGCCGGCGCTGCTGGCAATGGTAATGCTGGCGGGCTGCGCGGCCACGCAACACACCGTTGTGTTGGATCCGAAAGGCGAACCCGAGGACATCACGCAGGCGGAAATCGACGAGATGAGCGGGCTCGACAACGCGTACCTGCTTCAGGTGGGCGACAAGGTGAGCCTGCAATTCCGCTTGCGCGAGTTCCGCGAGGGCGACGTGCCCTGGAACTACCGCATCGAGGTGGGCGACAACATGGAAGTGCGGCTCACCGCGCCGATGGGCGATACCGAGGGCTACAAGATCGACGTGGGCGATCTGATCGGTATCAGCTTCCTCAGCAATTGGCCGCTGAACTCGAACCGCACCGTGAGGCCTGACGGCTACATCACGATGCCGGAAGTTGGCGACGTGAAAGCGGCGGGGCTGACGCCGCTCCAGTTGCGCAAGAAGCTGACCGACCTGTACGCGAAGACGGGCATCATCGAGGGCGAACCGCGCATCACGGTGAACGTTGACTTCGCGAACCCCGACCGGCTCGAGAACATGAGCCGCGACATCGTGGTGCGGCCGGACGGCAAGATTCGTATTCCGTCGATTAATACGGACGTGACGATCGCGGGGCTGACCGTGCAGGAGGCGGGCGACGCGATCAAGGCGGAAGCGGAGAAGGTCCTCCAAAACAAGCCGGACGTGAACCTGATCGTGTTTCCAGCCATCAACAATTCGCTGCTGGCGATGAACGGCGTGGTGACGGTGCGGCCCGATGGGCGCGTATCGGTGCCGAAGATTGGCGAGATTCAGGCGGCGGGCTACAGCGCCGAGGAATTGCGCAAGACGATCAACGAGATGTGCGAATCGCTCACGTACAACCAGATGGACATTTCCGCTGACGTTGTCGCGGCGACAGGCGCGCGCATCTTCGTGGGCGGCGAAGTGGCGAACAACGGTGTGTACCCGCTCGAAGGCGCGCCGTCGGCGTTTCAGGCCATTCTCATGGCGGGCGGACCGACGAACGCTTCGCGCCTGAACAGCGTATTGATAATTCGCCGCAACCCGCAGGGCAAGCCGTACGTGTTCAAGACCAACATCGCGAACGTCCTGAAAGGCAGCACGGAGAATGACATCATGCTGCGCGGGTTCGACGTGGTGTACGTGCCGAAGAAGCTCATTTCGCGCGCGAATCTCTTTGTCGAGCAGTACATCGAAGAGATCGTGCCGTTCGAGAACACACTGGGCGTGACCGGCTCGTACTACATGAACACGCAAAAGATCGAATCGAAGAGCAAGAACAACAACTTCAGTTCGGGTGTCACGGTGATCCCCGGTTCGCGCGGGATCACGCTTCCCGGCACCGTGCTAAACCCATAACGGCGACAGCGGAAGAACGAGGTTAGCAACATGGACACTAGACAAATCTTCTTGCGAGACATCCTGACCGTCTTGTTCAAGCGCAAGGCGCTCATCCTGCTCTTCTTTGTGGTCGTCGTGGTGGGGGTATACCTGGTCAACATGATCTGGCCGCAGACCTATGAGTCCGTCGCGAAGGTGCAGCTTCTGCGCGGACGCGAAACGCTGCAACCCACAACGCCGCTGACGGACAGCGCGACGACGCCACTGATATCAATGACGGAGGAGGACCTCAACTCCGAAATCCAGATGATCTACAGCGACGACGTTTTGCGCGAGGTCGTGAAGGACGCCAAGCTGGTCGAGGAAGGGTTTGGCGGTGGTGGCGGCGCGGGGCGCGCGGTAGCCAGCGGCGCGCGCGATGCGGCCGGCGGCTTGCAGGTGGTGCTTGGACTGCGCAAGCGGGCCGAGCCCGAGGAGGCCGCGATCGAAAGCCTGCGCAGCGCGATCGCGGTATCGGCGATTAAGGACTCGTACACGATGGAAATCCGTTGTCGAATGGGGTCGGCGGCGCGGGCGCAGGACGTGTTGAAGATTCTGCTCGACAAGTACAAGGCCAAACACAACGAGGTGTTCAGCACGTCAGCAGCGGCCACCGACGCGCTCGAGTTGAAATTGTCCGAATTTCGAGAAGAATGGTCCCAGTCGCAGGCGGCGCTCAAGGCGTTCCGCGAAACGCAAAATGTGTACGGATTGGAGGACGAACGCAAGATACTCATCGAACAATACTCGAAGGCGAAGAACCTTGCGACCCAACTCTCGGAGATTGGGACAGTGACGCCGGATGCCGTCGCGACGCCGAACGATTCCACAATCATGGCGCAGCTTGGCCGCGAGACGGAAAGCTCCGTCATCACGGAACTGCGGCTGCGGTTGCTGGAACTGTTGCTGCGCCGCAACGAACAGGTGACGTCGAAAGGCCCGAACCATCCCGATGTGATCGGCATTAATGCGCAGATTGACGAGGCCGTCAACCGCCTGAATGACGCGATCGCCAACGCCGTGTCTTCCTCGCAAAAGCAGATCGCCGAGTTGGAAGCGCGGCTGAAGCTGCTCAACGGCGTTATCGACGAACACGACGCGCTGCAGGAAGAGGCGACGATTAAGCAAGACGCGTACACGTTCTTCGCGCAGCGCGTGCAAGAAGCCAAGGTCAATACGCAACTTTCGGACGTGGGCGTAAACAATATCGTCGTGGTGTCGTCGCCCAACATGTCGTCCAACCCGATTCGCCCGCGCAAGATGTTCAACATGCTGTTGGGGATCATCGCGGCGTTAGTCGGCGCGGTCGGCCTGGCGTTTTTCCTGGATTATCTCGACCACGGCCTGAAGACGCCGGAGGATTTGGAGCACTATCTCGGCGTGCCGCCGGTGGGGTCGTTCTTTGCGGCATCCGGGGGTAAAGTCGATGCTGGTGAGGCACAACGTGTCGGGGCGATCATCGACGCGCTGTCCGCGGACCAGCCGCTGCAACTGATTGAAGTGGCCAGCTCCGTGCCCGGCGAATCCGCGGGTGAGGTGGCACGCGCGCTCGCGGAGGTGTTCGCGGACGATCCGGCGGGCCCGACGCTGTTCGTCGATCTCGTCGGGGATAGCAGCAAGGATGCCGCGAGCGGCCGAGGGCTGTTCGACCTCGTGCTGAACGGTGGCGGCAATCTCGAAGAGTACGTGACGAAATCCAACGCGCTGTACATCATGGGCAAGGGCGCGAAGAAGGATTGCCCGACTTATATGTGGAAATCGGAGCGCATGAAGAACCTGTTGAACGAACTGCGCGCGCGGTTTACGCGCGTCGTGTTCCACGTGTCGCCCGTTCTGTCGTCCGGCGACGCGGTGAACCTTGCGCGGCTCGCAGATGGAATTGTCGTCGCGGTCCGCGCGGACAGCACGCGCCGAGAGGTCGTCATGCGTGCAATTGAGTTACTGGCTGAATCCAAGGGCCGCGTATTGGGTGCTGTGCTCACGGAACGCAAGCACATTATCCCCAGCGCGATCTACAAGCGCATATAGGGCGCGCAACGAATCGAGATGCAGGGTGGCCACGACGTGGCCACCTTTTTTTTGCGTTGCTGCGGCAATTTGGATTTCGGAAGATTTTGCGGCCGGTGCCACGCATGTATTCTTGATTTCTTAGAACAACGTTCGATTACGATTACGAGTCGTCATGAACAGAGTTCTCCCCGGGATAATGAAAACTTGAGCGGTGCGCTTTCAGCGCGTGGTGATAGGGGCGTGGACATTTTCCAGGGGCGATGCCCCTGGCTAGGGTTGCGTTGCGCCTTCGGCGCGCGGGATGAATTGTGCATTTTCGGAGTAGTTGTCATACCCCTATCGGGGCACCCAGAAACCGTGAAAATGCAATTTCAGATTTGAAATCTCTTATTTCAAACCAACACGAGCGGGATGTCTAAAAGGTCCAGTTTCGGAACAGCACGCGCACGAGCACGGCAGCGTGATTCGACCGTCTATGGGGCACCGGAACCATGAGATTCCGGATACGCAATGGCGCAATTGCTTCTGCAATTATTCTGTAAGTCTTCGAGATGAATTGAAGAACCCTGCGTTGGCCGCATACACTCGCTGCAGAGGAGCCGTTCATGAAATACGCGCTTGTCATGCTGACCTGCGCAATGTTCTTCGCGATGATTGCGCCTGTTTCTGCCGCTGAGGAGGCGTTTCCGGGCGCGCCGGGGTTTGCCGGAGTGCTTTCCCAATATGCGGCGTATGTGCTTCCGGAATCGGACCGCGCCACGGCGGACAAATTGAACCGTGCATTGCGCGAAGCGCAGGACGCTTCGAGACGGGCCACCAACGACGACGAAAGGCGCGCGGCGGACTCCAAGCGCGCGGACGCGGCGGGACAGCTTTTACGTCTGCTCGATGCGTGCCCGCGTACGATTCCTGTCGAAATGACGGGAGAACAGAAGACGTTAGCGGCGCCGTCGCCGGTTGAGATGGCCGCGGAAACGGGAGCGCTGCTCTTCCGCGTTGTGGCGGGAAAGGGCGCCCCGCGCGCGGTTACGGTCGACTACAACATGGCCACCCAGGCGACGTCTCGCGTGCGCGTGCAGGTCGCGCCGGATTGCACGACGTGGGTGCTGCTTACGTTGAATAACGTCCCGAGTTTCACTTCGTATATCGATGTGGAGTTTTCGGCGGGCGGCGGCAACACAGCGATTCTTCCACTGCCACTTGTCGCCCCGGAGTGCGGCACCTTCGCAGCAACGATACTCTCGGACGATACCGGCAAGCCGACGCCGGCGATGGTGCGGATCGAGCGCAGGTTGGACGGGCGGCAGTTCGGCCCGTCGAATGCGATCGACTTCGCGGCGCAGTTCGAGAACCAGGGCAATCCCGGGCCGGAGCGCCGCACGAACCATACCGGCAGCGCGGCGGGGAGTTTCTGGGTGTGCCCGGGGCCGTTCAGCATGCAATTGGGGCCGGGCGACTACCGTATCGTGATTGCGCGCGGCGCGGAGCACGAGGTCATTCTCGACGACTTCTCAGTTTCGCCGCGCGATGTCACTTCCAGATCGTACCGGCTGAGGCGCTGGATCGACATGCGCAATCGGGGCTGGTGGTCGGGCGATGGGCACGTGCATAGTCAGATCGTGAGCGATGCGGACGCCGACCGGCTCATGGCGTGGGCGAAGGCGGAGGACGTTCACCTCAACAATATTCCCAAAGTGGGTGACATCAGCCGTACGTATTTCGAGCAGCGCGGGTTTGGTCCAAAGTACTACGTTGTTGAGGACGATTACATTCTGACTCCGGGACAGGAATGTCCGCGCACGCACGCCGAACTTGGCCACACGATTCACATGAACATCCGGAACATGATCCGCGATACGGGGCAGTACTATCTTTATGACGTGATTTTCGACGCCGTGCATGCGCAGGGCGGACTCTCGGGGTACTGCCACGTCGCGTGGGAAGGCTTTCACGTTCATCGCGACATGAGCATGAACGTGGCAAATGGCAAGACGGACTTCGTGGAAGTGATGCAGTTCGGCAAACTCGGAACGGCGCTGTACCACGACTTCTTGAACATGGGCTTTCCGATTACGGCCTTCGCCGGGTCCGACGTGCCGTGGGGCGGCAGCATTGGCGAAGTGCGTATGTACGCGTATCTCGGAAAGAAGAAGTTCACGGCCGAGAACTGGTTTGACGCGGTGGAAAAGGGACACACCTTCGTAACGAACGGCGTCATGCTCGATTTTCGGGTGGACGAAGCGGTACCGGGTGACTCCATCTCGGTGACGGACGAACGACCGTTGCGCGTGCGCGCTCGGGCTTTTGGCGACTCCAAGCGAGCGGTACCGACGAAGCTGGAAGTAATGGTACACGGCGATGCGTACAAGAGTGTGGAATCTTCCGATGGAGATAAGACGGAACTATATCTGGATTTCGATATTGCATCCGGGCATGGGTCCTGGATTGCGGCCGCGGCGGAGGGCAGCGACGGATCGCGTGCGCAGACGACGCCCATTTACGTCATTCGAGATGGGTTCCGCTTTTGGAAACACGAGGACGTTCCCGAACTGGTTCAAAAGCGCCTAACCAGTCTGGGCGAAATTGAGCAGTTCGTCGCGGACGCGCAGCGGCAAAACGCGGCGGGCGAAGTCGAAGACAACCGGCCGATCAAACAACTGGCGATTCAAGGGCCTGCGCTATTGGAGCGCGTGCAGGCGGCGAGGAGTTTATATGCGGAACTGTTACGCATTGCGGATGCGGAAGGGCCGGCGCGTGCGGCCCGTTAAGGCTGCAGCTGTCCTGCTTCTCTTTTGTTGCGCGGCGTCCGGGCATCCCGAACACGGCGATTGCCTCCAGCATCGCATCACACTCGAGGCGGGACCCGAGCACACTGACCTCATTATCGAGATTTCGTTCGACGCCGCGCGGTCGTTGGTCGAGCGGAAACGGATCGATTCGGACGGTGACGGCACGCTCTCGGGTTCTGAACGGAGCGCCTACCTGGAGGGCATACAGCGCGACGCAAATGCGCGTGTATCGCTGCTGATCAATGAGAAACCGGCACGGCTTGTCGCATTGTACGATCCGGAACTCGATCTACTTGATTCAGGCGATCTGGAACGGCATCCGCATGTGCTGCGCTTGTCGTTCTTCGCATCGGCGTTGGTCACGCCGGGCGACGTTGTTGTCGTGCGCGACACTCTGTGGCCGAATAACCCCGCGGTCATGCTTGCGGAGGCGAACGAGGGTGGGACGCTGGGGCTGGTCCCGCGGCAAGCGGTGTCGGGCAGTGTATTGACTGCGCCTTCGGAACGTGAGGTGACGTTCGAGGTTGTACACGGGGCGGTGGAGCAGAAAAAATCGGCCGGGCATGTCTGCACGGCGGCGTGCCGCCATGCACCGCGGAGCAAGGGACGTCCGGGCGGACACCGGACCGACTGACCAGAACGCCTCACATCTCGATCTGGACGCCCAGTTCGACAACCTGATTTGGCGGGATACCGAAGTAGCTCGTGGCCCCGGCGGCCAGACGCGACATAGTCGCGAACAGGTGCGTGCGCCACTTTGCCATGCCCTTGCTCTTGCCGACGACGATGCTTTCGCGGCCGAGGTAGAACCCGGTTGTGCGCCGCTCGAACTGCAAGCCTTTTTCGGAGGCCAATTCGATGATTTCGGCGATGTGCGGCGATTCCATGAAACCGTAGTGCGCGACGACGTTGAAGAAGCCGTGGCCGAGATCGGTGACCTGGACTCGTTCGTCTTCGGGCACGTGCGACGATTCCGTGAATACGAACGAGAGCACAATGGTCCTCTCGTGTACCACCTTGTTGTACTTCAGGTTGTGCAGCAGTACCACCGGCACGACGTTTGGGGTGCCGGAAAGAAAGACCGCCGCGCCGGGTACGCGTTTCGGTTTGCTGCCGTGCTCGAATACGCTCTCGACGAAATTGTCCAGCGACAGCGTGCGCTTGCGCAATCGCTCGTAGAGCAGGCTGCGGCCCTTCTTCCATGTAGTCATGACGGCGAAGAGCACGATGCCGGCCATGAGTGGGAACCAGCCGCCGTGCGGCACCTTGAGCATTGTCGACGACCAAAACGTGATGTCGATCAATAGGAAGACACCGGCGGTCATTGCAATCCGATAGAGGGGCCACTTCCACGCCTCTTTCATGTAGATCGCAAGCAGGGTGCTTGTCGTCAACATGGTCGTGCTTACAGCTACGCCATATGCCGCGCTGAGGTTGCTGGAGGAGCGGAAGCCTAGAACCAGACCCAGCGTGGCGAGCAACAGCAGGGCGTTCACCACGGGAACATAGATTTGGCCGATTGTGTGACTAGAAGTATGCAGGATGCGCAGCCGTGGTAACAACCCCAGCTGAACGGCCTGGCGCGTTATGGAAAACGCGCCGGTTATCACCGCTTGTGACGCAATACAGGCGGCCATCGTCGCGAGGACGACCATTGGGTAAAGGAGGAACTTTGGCGTTAGCGCGTAGAAGGGGTTTGCGATGCTTGCCGGATCGATAAGAAGAATCGCGCCTTGGCCGAAGTAGTTGAGCAAAAGACAAGGCAGCGCGACCATAAACCAGCCGTTTCGAATCGGGATTCGGCCGAAATGGCCGATATCGGCGTAGAGAGACTCGCCGCCCGTGACCGCCAGGAATACGGAACCCAGAAGAGCGAATCCCAGTACACCGTGGTGCAGGAGGAACGAAAGGCCGTAGCTCGGATTCACGGCCAGCAGTACGTGGGGATGGGCGATGATGGATCGCACACCCAAGACGCCTATTGCAAAAAACCAGACGAGGATGATCGGGCCGAAGTATGCACCGATGCGGGCGGTTCCCCACTTTTGGATTACGAATATTCCCACGAGGATGACAAGGCAAATTGGCAGGATGTAGGGGTTGAAAAACTCCGTCGCTACGCTCAAGCCTTCAATTGCGCCGAGGACGGTAATAGCAGGGGTAATCATGCCGTCGCCGTAGAGCAACGCCGCGCCGAAGATGCCCAATGCAATGAGGATTCTGGAGAGGGCATCTTGCTTGTTTCGGTGTGTCGACGTGACGAGGGACATGAGTGCCAGGATTCCGCCTTCGCCCCGGTTATCTGCTCGTAACACGAACGGAACATACTTTACCGATATGATCACAATCAGTGCCCAGAGAATGAGGGAGAGAATACCCAGGACATTGTCGTGGCTTACGCCGACGCCGTGTGAGCCGCCCAGGCATTCGCGTATGGTGTAGAGGGGACTTGTACCTATGTCGCCATACACGACCCCGAGCGCACCAAGGGTGAGCGCTGCGACAGACTGTTTCTTGTGGCTTGACTCGCGCGTCATGAGGTATTGCACATTCCGTGACGGCCAGGCAGAGCACCAATCAGAGCAGAGCGGCGCGCAGAATTGCGTATACCATTATTAATCATTGCTTTATGTGGAATGGGCTGCAACGGGTTCTGAATCGAGAGAGGTCCCGAAAACGTTGCCCACAGAATCGCGCTCATTGACCCCGCCGCCAGAACAATCATCGGTACTCTCTTGGAGTTGACGGGCAGCCCATAGTGGCCACTATTCCCGCCGAAACCCCGATCCGACCAAACATCGAAGTGTACTCATCTCGACCGCAATATTCCAATTGTCCCGTTGACGGTCACGAGGCTGGCCGATACACTGAGTCCGTTGGGGGGTAACTGCCATGCGCATCAATCTTTGTCGCTCCGCTCTGTTTTCCGTGCTGGTCTTTACGCTGTTGGCGCATGCCGACGACGAGGCGTTGCCTGGCGCGCCGGAGTTTGCCGGGGCGCTTGCGCAATATTCGGCGTATGTGCTGCCGGAGGCGGGGCGCGCACAGGCCGACGGGATCAACCGTGCGCTGCGCGAGGCGCAGGACCTGGCGAAGCGGGCGACGACTGACGTAGAGAAGCAGACCGCCGCCGAGAAACGTTTGGCGGCAGTCGGTCAGCTTCAGCAACTCCTGGCCAGCGGTCCAAAGGTCATCGAAGTCCAGGTCGAGGACAAGCAGGCCACCCTGGCCCCGGCGCCACCCATGAACATGGCTGCCGAGACAGGTGCATTATTGTTCCGCGTGACGACGGGCGCCGGCCCGGAACGGGCAATTACCGCGGACTTCGACCTGTCAGACCACTCGTCGCCACGACTTCGGGTGCAAGTCGCACCGGGATGCGTGACGTGGGTGCTGGTGACGCTGAACCGGGTGCCGACGCTCACGACGCACGTCGAGATCGAGTTCTCGGCAGGCGGCGGGCCAACCACAATCCTTCCCATGACACTTACCACGCCCGATCGCGGTACTCTGGAAGTGACGATTCTCTCGGACGATAGCGGCAAGCCAACCCCCGCAATGGTGCGGCTCGAGCGCAAATTGGATGGGCGGCACTTCGGCCCGTCGAACGCGCTGGATTTCGGTCCGCAGTTTGACCATCAGGGAAATTTCGCGCCACAGCGGCGCACGAACAATGTGGGTAGTGCGGGGGGCAGCTTCTGGGTGTGCCCCGGTCCGTTCACGATGCAACTCGCGCCGGGTGCGTACACGATTGTCGTTGCGCGCGGGACGGAACACGAGGCCGTTTCGGAGGAGGTTACGGTCGCGTCGAACAAGACTACCGCGCGTACGGTTCGTCCGCGGCGCTGGATCGATATGCGGAAAAGGGGGTGGTGGTCGGGCGACGACCACTTCCATTGTCAGATTCTGAGCGACGCAGACGCGGAGCGCGCGATGCGGTGGGCACAGGCTGAAGACGTGCACCTGTGCAATGTCGTAAAGATGGGGGACATCAGCAGGACGTGGTTCGATCAGCGCGGGTTCGGCGCGGCGTATCGCGTCATGGACGCGGACTACATCCTGTCGCCGGGCCAGGAGTGTCCGCGCACGCACAACGAACTTGGCCATACGATTCACATGAACATCCGCAACATGATCCGCGATACGAGCCGGTATTACCTCTACGATACGGTTTTTGACGAAGTCCAGGACCAGGGTGGTTTGTCCGGGTATTGCCACGTCAATTCCGGGATATTTCACGTCCATCGTGATATGACGATGAATGTTCCGAAGGGGAAGGTGGACTTTGTGGAGTTGCTGCAGTTCGCCAACCTCGGAACGGATATCTATTACGATTTTCTGAATACAGGGTTTAAGGTCACGGCGTCGGCGGGATCGGACGTGCCGTGGGGCGGGAGCGTGGGGGAAGTGCGGTTGTATGCGTATCTTGGGAGGAAAAGGTTTACGGCTGACAACTGGTTCGCGGCGGTGGGGGAGGGGCATACGTTCGTCACGAACGGGATCATGCTTGATTTGCGCGTTGAAAAGGCGATTCCCGGCGATACGATTACGGTTACGGACGACAAGCCGTTGCGCGTGCGCGCAACGGCCATCGGCGATCCGCGCCGCGGCGTGCCGGCGAAGCTCGACGTGATCGTTCACGGCGATTCGTACAAACACGCCGAATCAACCGACCCCGAGCAGAAGGAGTTGTCGCTGTCGTTTACGATTCCCGCCGGCAACGGCTTTTGGATCGCCGCGCGCGCGGAGGGCAGCGACGGATCGCGCGCGCATACGACACCCATCTACGTCGTGCGCGAAGGGCTCCGTTTCTGGAAGTACGACGCCGTGCCGGCGTTGATCGAGAAACGTCTTGCCAGCCTCGCGGAGATCGAGCAGATTGTCACGGACGCACAAACCCGCGATGCCGCCGGTCAAGTCGACGACAACCGCGCCATCAAACAGCTCGCCATTCAGGGCCCAGCGTTGTTGGAGCGCGTGAAGGCGGCAAACGAACTGTATGACGAGTTGACGCGGGTGGCAGAGGCGGAAAGAGAGGCTCGGACGAGACAATGAGAGGGGCAACTGCGGTAAGACGCCTCTGCAGTCTTGCGGGTTTCGCAGTGACGTTTCTTGCAACTGCAAGTCCGAACACCAATCTTGCAACTTCCCCCGGTCCGGAGACCGCCCCACCTGTTATGCGCGTCGTTGCTTCTATTCCGCAATCTACCAATGGTGGCGAGTACCTTTTTGTTGAGCCGCCGTTGGTGTTTGTCGGCAGGTGGGGAAGTGGGATCAGAGTTTTCGATTTCTCGATTCCTGCAGTACCGAGATTTATCTGTGAAATGCAGGAAGAATATGCGGCTGCGGCGGCCTCTGCGCATGGCTCGGTTATATGTTCGGTCGGTCGCATGTACGGAGAAGTCCACGCTGATACGGGTCTCAATGTTATCGATATTTCCGAGGCCGCCGCTCCGAAGATAATCGGGATCGCGTCACTTGACGGTCTCACTCCACGCACCGTATGTCTGACACGCGACTTCGCGTATGCAGTCGTCCTGGCCGGCGAAAGCACGCAGAATGACGGCATGCGCTTCACGGCGCGGCTCTACGTTTTCGACATCTGCGATAAACGCCACCCCAGGAGGCGTTCCACGCTCGATATAGACGGCGACCCGTTCTCGGTGAGTTCCGACGGGAACTACGTCTATCTCGTCGCGCGTCTTACCACGATGCACCTTGACGCAATAGCCACAAGCCGAGAATTGCTTCGAATAATCGATGTTCGCAATCCAGACGCCGTAAAAGAGGTGAGCAGTATTGAAATGGACGCGTGGAACTCTGATGTGACTATTGACGGCCGAAGTATCTACACGACGTCGCGAGATCGGCTGCGCGTGTTTGACGTCAGTCGTGGGGCAAAGCCCAGGCTATCTGCCGAAGTTCGACTGGGGCTGCAATGTGGCTCTTTAGTCGCACTGCGAAACCGGGTCTATGTTGACCGGGCGACAAAATCGGATGGCAGTCGGATTTGTGTCGTTGACACGTCGCGGCCACAGCATCCGAGACTACTCGGAGAAGGCGTAATTCAGCCCGGCAAGTGCCCGCTTGGGCCGGAATCAGCCGCGATTTCGGACGAGTTTCTGGTGCATTTGGGTGAAAACGAACTTAGATGCGTGCAGGTCTTATCCCAATCGGGCGAACGTTAGTAATAGTCCCACAAACACCGATTGTTCACACGCGGGACTTCAAGCGCTCGAAACAGCGTCCTGTCGGAATGGGTCAATGCTTGGCTTTTGAAATACGCCGGCGATGGCTTGAGCCGGCGGCTTCAGGACGCACAACGCGATCCGCATACTTAGACTCGATCGTGCGTAGGTGCGCGCATAGCTTTTCGACGTCGTTTCCATGGCGAGCTGCCAGGTCGGCGCGAATTGCCCGAACCTCGTCCACGATTGCGTCCGATGATGGTGTCACAGCCTTCGAACGTTTCATATTTACTCCTCCTCTTCCCATAGTAATTCGGGCGTGACGATTTTAGGCGGCAGTAGTCCTGAACGAACGCACATGGTACTCAGGTGGGCCACTATGCTCGGATTTGCTAGACGTATCACATTCCAGGTGAGGACGTAGTCCATCCGGTGTATCGTGGCCACCGTGACGTGTACGGCGTCGCCCGCAACCGGGCCAGGCATAACCTTCTCGTGCACGAAGACTTGGCGAGTCCCTGCACATCGTCGCTGACCGGGAGCAACGGGACTGCGCGTATCCATCGGAGTGCCTTGTCGCGGTGCGGAAACCGGGGGTGATCCAATTTGCCAACCACTTCGGCAGAGACAAACAAATCGTACCGAACCGACTGCGTCTCCCACCATTCTCGGCTGACTACACGGCGGTGTATGCTCGTTGGATCTTTTCTGTCGCCCACGCATGCACTGATAAAACTCGTCTCGAGATACACAGAAGGCATGGTTTCATCCGAACCGACGGTGCTGTCGCGAACCTAAGCTTCTCGGCACCAGTTTATCGTAGCATATGACTTGGTTCTTATCCGACCAAGTACAGATTCGTTGCCTGCGTCCGAATGGAACCATCTTCCGTATGGAATAGAGAGGGACGAAATGGCCCGTTCTAATCGCCCATGTACCGTGTCTCGTACCTACATATCCGCAAAAATCCCGTTTTCTGGATGGGCTTTAACTGGCAGGGAACGAGTCGGTTGTCCGTGCAATACTCGTGTTTTCATGCGCATCATTGCGCAGGTCGCTAATCGCGTTTGCAAGGGCAGTCGTTACGCAATTCATGGCTTCCGGTGAATAGTGGACCGCATCGACAAACGAATGCTCGAGTGTTTCGAGCTCGCGCATGCTCTCCCACCATATGAGTCTCGTATTTGCTTTGCCAAGCTGCTCGATGCGTCCTTTGAACCGTTCGTAACTCTTGCTCAGGCTCGCATCGTCGTCGAGGGCGCGGGCGAAGTTGCGCTCGACGGGCAGCCAAGCGAGAACGAGTTGGCAGTTGGGGGGCATCATGGTGGCGAGGTCATGCATCGCCGCTACCTGTACTTCGGAGAAATATGGCGGCGGCGCGTAATCGCTGCCCGTCCAGACGTGCTCGTCGATTCCCGACGATTGTACGTCCGGCCTCAGGTCAAAAGTGGTCGTACTCTTTCCCGCGGCCTCGGAGAATTTTCGGTAGCGCTGTTCTTCGGTCAACGGCACGAATGAAGCTGCCCAAATCCACGCCGGCGCTGTCCTCCGCTCCGACCAAGCGGGGAACGCCAGGTCGGCGAGCGCGATGGCGCGGCTCGAGGGGCTGCGCACCGCGAGCCGTTCGTCGAGTGTCGCAAGCCGCAGGAAGAGGCTGTCGTCCTCGTTGAACATCGGGCCGATGTAGAGCTGATACGGCAGGAGATCGATCACGACGCACTCAGCGTCCGCCAGGATTTCCGGATTGCGTCTGAAGAACGCAAGTACCCGCCAGAAGTTGTTACCGGCGAGCGAGTAGTTTGCGACTTCCGATTCGTTGATACCCAATTGTTCGGCGAAATGTCGAAGCGGGAGGGAACCTAGCCGCGACGTTCCCATGACAATTACCTTTGGATGGGCATGGCCGGATTGCCGGTACGCGATTTCGTTGACTAGGTACGACTTGTGGGCGTGGCTCTCCGGCGCAAAGAACAGCGCGTCCGAGATTAGAAAGAGTACGATGCGGGCCGCGACCAACAGCGCCAGGGCAAGCGCGCCGGCGGCAGCGGCGCGCGGCAGTGGCGGGTGATTTGCGTTAGAACTGAAAATAGATAAACGCTTCACCGGAATCTCCCCTCGAATACGAAATGGCCAGGGTGCCCGCGGCACAGAGGATTCCCCAACTCCACCAGGGCATTCTTGCGAAGATGATGCTGCGCCGCGACCACTGGAAGGCCATGTCCAGACCTATGACAACGAAGGCGCAGTATATGAGCATCGCCGATGCGCCCGGGAGCAGCTTGCCCGATCCCTCAACGTCCAACAATGCCGGCGCCAGACCGCCGAGATAATCGAGAGCTGTGGTCAGGTCCGCGCACCGGAATAGAATCCATGCAAACGACACCAAGTGAAAGGTAACGAGAATCCTCCACGCAGACCCTATGCTCGCGAGTGACGGGAAATGTGGGACGGTAGTTTCGCGCGGAGTTTTGCCTGCGATGATCTTGTGAATCGTGAGGTAGACGCCGTGAAGACCTCCCCAGAGTACATAGTTCCAGGAAGCGCCGTGCCAGAGCCCGCCCAGCAACATGGTTACCATCAGATTGCGGTACTGGCGCGCGGTCCCGTGACGGCTCCCACCAAGCGGAATATACAGGTAGTCTCGAAGCCATTCGGACAGGGATATGTGCCAGCGGCGCCAGAAGTCGGTGATGGTCGGAGCGAGATACGGCTGCCGAAAGTTCTCCATCAATTCGATACCCATCAGGCGGCTGACGCCACGGGCAATGTCGGTATAGCCGGAGAAATCGCAATAGATTTGAATCGCGAAGGAATACATCGCGACCCACAGCGCGGCCGAACTGTACACGTGCGGGTGGCTGAATACCGGGTCGGCGTACGGGGCGATGGCGTCGGCAATGGCTACCTTCTTTACGTAGCCGCACAACATGAGCGCGAGGCCGGAATTCCACTGGTCTCGCGTCACCACGCGCTGTTTCTGCAATTGCGGGAGCAAGCGGGAGGCCCGTTCGATGGGGCCTGCGACAAGTTGCGGAAAGTAGGACACGTAAAGGGCGAAGTCGACCAGACTGCGCGCGGGCTGCTGCGTGCCGCGGTATACGTCGATGACGTAAGCGAGTGACTGGAACGTGTAAAAACTGATGCCGACCGGCAGGACAACGGTGAGCAGCGGCACGTTGGCGTTTAGGCCGGCGAATTCCAGGAATGCGGCCGCGGAGTCTATGAAGAAGTTGAAGTACTTGAATACCGCCAGCATTCCGAGATTGACGACAAGGCTCGCTGCAAGGAGACATCTGCGTGTCCGTTGATTGGCCGCGCCGCCGAGGAGTAGGCCCAGCGAGTAATCGACCAGCGTGGAAATAGCGAGCAACGAGAGGAAGCGCCAATCCCACCAGCCGTAGAAAATGTAGCTTGCGACAAGGAGCATTCGGTTCTGATAGCGGTGGGGGAGGGCGTAGTACAACGGCAGCACGATCAGGAGAAACAGGAGGAATACGAACGAGTTGAATAACATGGAGCTTCGCGTGGTTGTCGTGACCGGTACGCCCCGCCGGGTTATTGAAATTCTCGAGCGCGATTGTAACGCATGTCGCTGGGTGCGGTCGCGTCGCTTGCACTACCGAACCGGAAACGACCTGCCGCTCCTAATCGGTTGCCCGCGCAGTACCATGGGCGCTATTCGAAAGGCAGCAATTGCAGACCCGGCACAAAATCGAAGTGTCTCCGGTTTCGCGTAAGAAGCCGGTAGCCATGGGATATTGCAGTCGCGGCGATAAGCGCATCGGGGATAAGCAAGCCGCGACTGAGATAGAAATCTCTTACGAGCGCTGCTGCAAGTATAGAAGCCGGCTCCGATATCGGGATCAAGCCGAACTCCGCAAGAAGTTCGTCGACGGCGCGTTTCTCCCGCGCATCGCGGCATCCAATCGTCAACTCCATCTGCGAGACAACGCTAACCAAAATAGATTCATCGCTTCGGAGTTCCTCGACCGCTTCGATCGATGGCCTGTAACGGCGCGACACGTCAATCAGGATGTCAGTGTCTGCCAGGATCATTGGTTGAATCAATGTTCCTGCGCCATTCAGTCTCGCGAATTTTGCGCACCCATGCAGCGCTGTCCTTCATGTCTTCTCGGTCGGCCCACATGCCGCAGAATTCCAGAGCGGTAAGGGGACGCTTCTGCCCTTTGGGCCCCGTTCCAGGTGCGGCCATTTCAAGAGCATCGAGAATATGAACAAGTGTATCTTGCTGTTCTGGTGACAAATTGCGAACGCGCTCAAGCAATGTATTTGTGTCGGGGGTCATATCGTCGAGTTCCGTTCTCTCGTCTGAACGAAGTATAACACGTTTGGGGAAGGCGCTCTGCGCAAAAACGACAGCGGCCCGTTGGTGTTTTGAATGCCAACGGGCCGCTTGTACAAATGAGCCGGCAATGACCTACTCTCCCACGCAGTTGCCCGCGCAGTACCATGGGCGCTGGTGAGCTTAACTACCGTGTTCGGAATGGGAACGGGTGTGGCCTCACCGCCATAATCACCGGCAAAGTCCGGCTTCCGTTTGTAGCGCCCGCTCTCTGTGGCGGGCGCATGCCGCCCGGCGCGGAGACCGGGCGCTACAAATACGGCTGCCTAATACTTAGACAGCGAACGCAAGGGTGCAAACAAGGTACCGTGAACGGAGTGTCCGGTTATAAGTGCTCCACGAGATTGTGCCTTTGGGGGCGCAATGCGCGTGGGGTTTTGGTTGGGTAAAAAACGGCCAAGCCTCACGGGCAATTAGTACTGGTCAGCTAAACGTCTCGCAACGCGTACACTTCCAGCCTATCACCTGGTAGTCTTCCAGGGCCCTTCAGGGGCTTTCGCCCAGGGAAATCTTATCTTGGAGTGGGCTTCGTGCTTAGATGCTTTCAGCGCTTATCCCGTCCGAACATAGCTACCCGGCGGTGCCACTGGCGTGACAACCGGAACACCATAGGTTCGTTCATCTCGGTCCTCTCGTACTAGAGACAACTCTCCTCAAATTTCCTACGCCCGCAACAGATAGGGACCGAACTGTCTCACGACGTTCTGAACCCAGCTCGCGTGCCACTTTAATCGGCGAACAGACGAACCCTTGGGACCTGCTTCAGCCCCAGGATGTGACGAGCCGACATCGAGGTGCCAAACCGCGCCGTCGATGTGAACTCTTGGGCGCGATTAGCCTGTTATCCCCGGGGTACCTTTTATCCGTTGAGCAACGGCCCTTCCATGCGGAACCGCTGGATCACTAAGCCCTACTTTCGTACCTGCTCGACTTGTGGGTCTCGCAGTCAAGCTTCCTTGTGCCTTTACACTCTACGCACGATTTCCAAACGTGCTGAGGAAACCTTGGGGCGCCTCAGTTACTCTTTATGAGGCGACCGCCCCAGTCAAACTACCCATCAGACACTGTCTCCCGCCCAGCTTCATGGGATCGGGGTTAGGCTTTCGTTTTAATCAGGGTGGTATTCCAAGGGTGACTCCACCGAGGCTAACGCCCCAGCTTCAACGTCTCCCACCTATCCTATACAGATCAAGACAAAAGCCAATATCAAACTGTAGTAAAGGTCCACGGGGTCTTTCCGTCTTGTTGCGGGTAACCTGCATCTTCACAGGTATTACAACTTCACCGGGACCACCCTTGAGACAATGCTCAGATCGTTACGCCATTCGTGCAGGTCGGAACTTACCCGACAAGGAATTTCGCTACCTTAGGACCGTTATAGTTACGGCCGCCATTAACCAGGGCTTCGGTTCAGAGCTTCGCACAACGAGTTATGCTAACTCCTCCCGTTAACCTTCCGGCATTGGGCAGGCGTCAGTCCCTATACGTTGTCTTACGACTTAGCAGAGACCTGTGTTTTTGATAAACAGTCGCCTGAGCCTCTTTGTTGCAACTCCGACCAGCTTACGGGGCAAGCCCTTCACCGGCCAGAGCACCCCTTCTTCCGAAGTTACGGGGCCAATTGGTCGAGTTCCTTAAGAGTGGTTCTCCCGAGCGCCTTAGAATACTCTTCTCACCCACCTGTGTCGGTTTACGGTACGGACACCGGCCCCCTCGCTAGGGGGTTTTCTAGGCAGTGTGGAATCGGACAATCCGACTTAGCCGAAGCTTCATCGTCCCTTAACGTCTCGGAGTAGTGCAACCCGGATTTGCCTGGGTTACCTCCTGCGCGCTTAGCCCGCCATCATCTTGCGAATGCCGAATGACGGGTGCCCTATCCTGCTGCGTCGCCCCATCGCTCAAACGGGAACGCGGTGGTACAGGAATCTTTGTGCCTGTTTTCCATCGCCTACGCCTTTCGGCCTCGGCTTAGGTTCCGACTAACCCCGGGCGGATTACCCTGGCCCGGGAAACCTTGGGTTTACGGCGGACAGGTTTCTCGCCTGTCTTGTCGTTACTAATGTCTGCATGATCGCTTCCGTACAGTTCACATGTCCTCGCGGTCATGCTTTGTCCCAGTACGGAATGCTCCCCTACCCCTCTGATCTTGCGATCAGAAGCCGTAGCTTCGGTTTCGAACTTAGCCCCGTTACATCTTCCGCGCATAATCACTCGACCAGTGAGCTGTTACGCACTCTTTGAATGAATGGCTGCTTCTAAGCCAACATCCTGGTTGTCTGGGCAATTACACATCGTTTCCCACTTAGTTCGAATTGGGGACCTTAGCTGACGGTCTGGATTCTTTTCCTTTCGACTACGGAGCTTATCCCCCGCAGTCTGACTGCCGCAGTTCCACAAACGGTATTCGGAGTTTGATTGGGTTCAGTAATCTGGTAGGACCCCTAGCCCATTCAGTGCTCTACCCCCGTTTGCTACCGTGCGACGCTATACCTAAATATATTTCGGGGAGAACCAGCTATATCCGAGTTTGGTTGGCCTTTCACCCCTATCCACAGCTCATCCAAAGCATTTTCAACTGCCACTGGTTCGGGCCTCCATTCCCTTTTACGGGAACTTTACCCTGGCCATGGATAGATCACCCGGTTTCGGGTCTACTCCGTGCAACTAATCGCCCTGTTCGGACTCGCTTTCGCTGCGGCTCCGGACCATAGGCCCTTAGCCTTGCTACACAGAGTAAGTCGCAGACTCATTATGCAAAAGGCACGCGGTCAGACGGGCCGAAGCCATCGTCCTCCCACTGATTGTAAGCGTACGGTTTCAGGTACTTTTTCACTCCCCCTTCGGGGTTCTTTTCACCTTTCCCTCACGGTACTAGTTCACTATCGGTCACCAAGTAGTATTTAGCCTTGGGAGATGGGCCTCCCTGATTCACGCGGGGTTCCACGTGACCCGCATTACTTGGGAACGAACAAAGAAGGTCTTGTCGCTTTCGCCTACCGGACTATCACCGTCTATGGTCCCGCTTACCCAGCGGTGTTCGGCTAACGGCAAGATTTGTAACCTTCCCGGGGCCTCGTATTGCCCCGACTGTTCGCCCCGCAACCCCCTACGCACAACGGATACGACCTGTCACGTACGTAGGGTTTGGGCTGTTCCGCGTTCGCTCGCCACTACTAGCGGAATCGCTTTTTGCTTTCTTTTCCTCGAGTTACTAAGATGTTTCAGTTCTCTCGGTTGGCTTCTATCGCCTATGGATTCAGCGGTAGATCGCCGGGGTTTGCCCGGCGGGGTTGCCCCATTCGGAGATCCACGGATAATGCTTGCTTCCAACAACCCGTGGCTTATCGCAGGTAGCTACGTCCTTCATCGCCTCTTGGTGCCAAGGCATTCACCATACGCCCTTAGTAGCTTGGCCAAAACCCGTATATTCACTGGAGTGCGTCCGGTTTGAATGGACACACCCCGGCGGATAACAGAATCTTATTCTAGACACTCTATTACGGTAGTCATTGCTGGCTACCCTTGCATTCAACTGTCAAAGAACGTCCCGCACGCCTTCTTCGGCGTGCGGAAAACTCGCATCAAGCGGTCCAGGACCGCTTGTCATCAACGTATTCGTTGTGCGCGCCCGCCGTTCCGTTCGCGGCTTTCGGGCCGCTGCCGGGGCACTTTTTTTTGCGAAGCGCAGAAAAAAGTGGAGATGATCGGGATCGAACCGACGACCTCCTGCTTGCAAAGCAGGCGCTCTCCCAACTGAGCTACATCCCCGAAGTGGGGGAGACCGTGGCCCGTGTTCGAGCGGTCAACGTTTCCGACGCTCGATCATCGAACATTCGATCACGCACAACCCATTCAACTGTAAAGAGTCGTAGATGGTGGGCCCGAGTAGAATCGAACTACCGACCTCACGGTTATCAGCCGTGCGCTCTAACCATCTGAGCTACGGGCCCACGCCCGATTCACTCGGGATTTTGCCCCTTAAGGGCTGAATACGATGCACATCAACGACGTGTCTTGCGATCGACCTGCGCGAATCCGCCGAAGCGGACCGCGTGGTGTTTTACTCCTTAGAAAGGAGGTGATCCAGCCGCACCTTCCGATACGGCTACCTTGTTACGACTTCATCCCCCTCACCAGACACACCTTAGACACCTCTCCCCCTTGCGGGTTGAGCCAGTGGCTTTGGGTGCACCCAACTCGGGTCATGTGACGGGCGGTGTGTACAAGGCCCGGGAACGTATTCACCGCGCCGTAGCTGATGCGCGATTACTAGCGATTCCGACTTCATGCAGTCGAGTTGCAGACTGCAATCCGAACTGAGGCCGGCTTTTTGGGATTGGCTCCACCTCGCGGTCTAGCGTCCCTCTGTACCGGCCATTGTAGCACGTGTGTAGCCCCAGGCGTAAGGGCCGTGATGACTTGACGTCGTCCCCACCTTCCTCCGACTTATCATCGGCAGTCTCCTCAGAGTGCCCGGCCGAACCGCTGGTAACTAAGGACAAGGGTTGCGCTCGTTGCGGGACTTAACCCAACATCTCACGACACGAGCTGACGACAGCCATGCAACACCTGTCTCCAGGTCCCCGAAGGGAAGACCTACTTTCATAGGGTGTCCTGGGATGTCAAGCCTGGGTAAGGTTCTTCGCGTTGCCTCGAATTAAACCACATGCTCCACCGCTTGTGCGGGCCCCCGTCAATTCCTTTGAGTTTCACCCTTGCGGGCGTACTCCCCAGGCGGTGCGCTTAATGCGTTAGCTGCGGCACAGAAGGGGTCGATACCTCCTACACCTAGCGCACAACGTTTACGGCATGGACTACCGGGGTATCTAATCCCGTTTGCTCCCCATGCTTTCGAGCCTCAGCGTCAGTAACGTGCCAGAGATCCGCTTTCGCCACCGGTGTTCCTCCAGATATCTACGCATTTCACCGCTACACCTGGAATTCCAATCTCCTCTCACGTACTCAAGCCAGGCAGTATCCAAAGCACGTCCAGAGTTGAGCCCTGGGATTTCACTTTAGACTTACCAAGCCGCCTGCGCTCCCTTTACGCCCAGTTATTCCGAACAACGCTTGCAACCTCCGTATTACCGCGGCTGCTGGCACGGAGTTAGCCGTTGCTTATTCCTGAGGTACCGTCAAATCCGACGCATTTCCTCGTCAAACAGTTCTTCCCTCAGAAAAGGACTTTACGACCCGAAGGCCTTCATCATCCACGCGGCATCGCTGGATCAGGGTTTCCCCCATTGTCCAATATTCCCTACTGCTGCCACCCGTAGGTGTCTGGGCCGTGTCTCAGTCCCAGTGTGGCCGATCAACCTCTCAGCTCGGCTACCCATCGAAGCCTTGGTGGGCTGTTATCCCGCCAACTAGCTAATGGGGCGCGGACTCATCTTTCGGCAAGGCTTTAGAGGCCTCTTTCTTTGCAGGGTCCTAGGGCCCCGCAACCACATGCGGTATTAGCGGCCGTTTCCAGCCGTTATCCCCCACCGAAAGGCAGATTATCCACGTGTTACGCACCCGTTCGCCGCTTTATTCGCCCTTGCGGGCCTTAATCGCGCGACTTGCATGTATGAAGCGTGCCGCCAGCGTTCGTTCTGAGCCAGGATCAAACTCTCCGATAAAAAGTTAACAGGACACCAGCAAGTATCTGCCGTGCCCTGCCTTTAACGAATAGTCGATTCCTTGCGGAATTCAATCTACTTAAAGGGGTCCGGTTCCGGACAGCGAACCATCCGTACCGGCTCATAATCCGTGCAAGGCATTGCTGCCCAACACGGCGCACAAGACATGTCTTAATGTTGACATGCATCGTATTCAACTCTCAAAGAACAAGGCCCGACAGACGGCACAACCCCCTCAGCCACAAGAGATTAAATTCCCCTGAAGGGCGCTAACCTCTGCGTCCGCCCGAAGCGCAACGCATCGTAAGCGTCATCTCGGCTTGGGGTTGCCCGCGGTCGGAAGACGATTTTCTCAACCGCCATCCATCTGCGAAGTGTATCACCAAACGACGCCCGTGTCAACCCCCGGCCCCAACTCCCGGCAGGCCATTTTCTACCCGCCCAAGGGGGACTTTCGCGACTCCGAAGCGCCATCGGCGTCCACAGCGAAGGTGGAGTTTACCGAACCGGAAACGGCGTTGTCAACCGACTGAACCCCCGGTGTTCCCAGGAATGCCTTACCCAACCCCAATCTTATATTTGTTCTAATGAAATGGTTACCTGTTATTTATAGCACCAGTCGGTTATCCGTCGGCACCCGAGAGTGGGGCGGGGGATTTGGCGTGTTGTTTCTCTCGAGCGATTTTCCGCAACTCTTTTCGGACTTCCCGAGCGGGTTGGTCCGGGTCGATTTGTCTGGCAAACGGCATACCCATGGTCACCAGGTTCGTTTCGCCGAGCGTCAGCCGATTGGACGGTTTTTCAAAGTATGCGTCAGATGCGGCCTCGATCCCGAATACGCCATTCGCCATTTCCGCGATATTGAGATACACATACATGATCCGGTCCTTGGACCACGACATCTCCATGAGCGTCGTGAAGTAGGCTTCGAGGCCCTTGCGAAGGATGGAGCGGCCCGGCCAGAGAAAACAGTTCTTGGCAACTTGCTGGCTGACGGTGCTGGACGCCGGCGCGCGTTCGCCCGCCTGCACGTGCAGCCGCGCAATCCGGATTCGATACCAGTTGAACCCATCGTGTTCGAAGAAGGTTGAGTCTTCGCGGGCCACAACGCTTTGAATCCAATTCGACGCGACTTTGCTTTCCGGCACCCATGCGTTCCGTACGCGTACGCCTTCCACGTGCCGAATGAGCATCACGGACGTAACCGGTGGATTCACCGCGCTGTATACGTTAACCCACATCGAGCATGCGGAGATGAAAAACATGCCCGTCCATGCAAGGCCGATCGATATTGATCGGATCGTGCCGCAATTGAACCAATGTTGAACGGTGAGCATCGCACCGATACCTTCGCGAATCCGTGCGCGCGCACCGAAATTCTCGCGTGCCCGAACCGGAACGGAATCTGGAACGATCGCGCCTCGACCTCGAAGGAACGTTCGCGTCTGTCGACTCAACAAGAAATGCAGCGCGTAAATCCCTGTCGCGGAGCCCACGGGAAAAAGGGGAATCTGACACACGGCCGCCGCGACCCCGAAAATCCACCGCACACGAACATTCGACGTTGGATTGGAGAGGCCCCCTCCGGCCATCACCGTGGAGAAGCCCAAAGCCATGAACGCCAACAAGACCGCAATCTCAGTCGGGCCGTTAGCCGCGATCTGGCCGATGACGTGCGCCACGACAATCCCAACGAGTACCAGGATCGCGACGGCTAACTGCGCCGCCCCAAGCACCCGTAAGAACCGGCCGACTGTCGCGATTGGTTCGGCGGCCCGCGACTTGTCTCGAGTTCGCGCACATTCACGGGATGACCAGAATGCGAGCGTCGCGAGCGACGCGACCCAAACAAACCAGTTATGCAGAAGGATGCGCTGTTCGGCGACCGCGTAGATACTGACTGCGACGTAAAGGTAGGCGCAGAATACTACAGGCCCATCATGCCGCCGGAGCCAGCGGCCTATGCGATCTCCGCGTTCAACGTGATCGGCTCGCCGGGCGATGACTCGTCGGATGCACGCGGCGAACGCGACAACGTGGGTCACCAGCAGAATCTCGCGGCCCCTAACGCCCGCGTAGTACATGTTCTGGGAGGATACGAGCGCATCGACGAAGTCAACGCCTTGCGTGTATCTCAGAAGTCCGGCAATCGTCAGCAGGAAACCAACGCCCAACATCGCAGCGGTGTACGCGGTGGGGAGAAGCGCCACGACGAAGAGGCTGGCAGCGGATTCAAACACGTTTCCCTCGATACAGAAGACAAACACAGGGACGAACGTGCATCCCAGCAATTTAATGCATAGAGACACGGTCTGGCGCAGAAACCCACTTCCGGATTGCGTTTCCACCGCTTCACATTCCCGCATTTGCCCAATGCCCACGAGGACCCGCAGCGATCGCGATTATCCTAGCGCGCAGTTACGCTGCCATCAATCCTGGGTTTTACCGACGCCTGTACTTCAATTTTCACTGGCCAACGCGAATGTTCGCTTGGGTGCCGCGCCGCGGCATCCTCGTATGTCCGTGAAATCTTCGCATTGCGGATTTCGGATCATGGCCGTACTATAGGCTTCGACTGAAACGCGCCAGACGGGGCTCACGGGTAGGGCGAGGCTCCGTCCGAGCCAGTACGGAAGGGAAGAGACCCATGCGATACTTCGTTGCCTTATTGATCTGTGTGGTGGCTGTCTCATGCCAGCGGTCCTCGTACTACGGGATGGACACCTGGGCCAAGCCGTACCGGCCAGCACCGGCGCAGATGGCGGCGTCGGATGACGACATTCGCGAATCGGTGTTTCGCTACGAAATGGTGCACAACGAATCGACGCAGGGCAGGAAGGCGCACGCGTATTACCTGTCGGTCGAGGGTGGGCAGGACCCGTCGGATGCGCTTATCCAGAAGTTCGTTAATAGCCAGACCCCGGTGAAGAAGCAGTCGGCGGCGCTGGTCACGTCCCAGACGCCATTGGGCGTGCATGACAAACAGACGGGATTGCCGGGTCTTGTACTGACCGTCGATTCGATCAAGCGGGATGGGGATGTCGAGGCCGTGGTGACCGGCGGGTATGTCGAAGGCGGACAGAGCGCCGCGAACAAGACGTATAAGATGCGGTTCCGGCATGGGCATTGGGTGGTGATTGATTCGTCCCGTGTGAAGTGAGGTATCGGGTATCGGGTATCGGGTATGGGTATCGGGTATCGGGTATCGGGTATCGGGTATCGGGTATCGGGTATCGGGTATCGGGTATCGGGTATCGGGTATCGGGTATCGGGTATCGGGTATCGCAGCAAGTTCCAGGACAGAAAAAGGCGCACTTGTCAAGGCTTCAATGAGCGTGCGAGCGTTTTCCAGACGCCAGACGCCAGACGCCAGACGCCAGACGCCAGACGCCAGACGCCAGACGCCAGATCCCAGACCCGGACCCCAGGCCCCGGACCCCGGACGCCAGACCCAGACCCGGGCCCCAAGCCCCGGGCCCTAGACCCAGACCCGGGCCCCAGGCCCGGGCCCCAGGCCCCGGGCCCCAGACCCGGACCCCAGGCCCCGGACCCGGACTCCAGGCCCCAAGTCCCAGACCCGGACCCCAGACGCAAAGCGCAACATAACGGTTGCATTTGTCATTGACCGGTGCTAATATGCAACTCGGAGGTTGCGTATTATGAATGAACGCATCATCAAGCAAATCGAACTGAAGGCCCCGGTTTCGAGGGTGTGGCGGGCGTTGACGGATCACGTCGAGTTTGGGAAGTGGTTCCGCGCGAAGATTGATCAGCCGTTTGCGGTCGGCGCGGTGTCGACGGGCCATATTACGTACCCGGGCTACGAACATTATAGATGGCACGCAGTTGTGGAGAAGATGGAGCGCGAGCGGCTGTTTTCGTTTCGATGGCCGCATCCCGCGGACCCGAACGATGCGGACTACTCGACCGCGCCGTTCACGTTGGTCGAGTTTACGCTCGAACCCATCGAAGGCGGCACGCGGCTGACCGTTGTCGAGTCAGGATTCGAGAATATTCCGCCGGAGCGGCGCGACACGGCGTTTCGCGAAAATGAAGGCGGCTGGGCCGAGCAGATGAAGAACATCGAGGCGCACATCCGTGGGACGTAATAGCAATCTCGCGGAACAACGCGAGACCGTAGTGCCGGTGTTCGCCGCGCTCGGCGATGGGACGCGGTTGTCGCTGATCGCGAAACTTGCAGGCGGGCAGACGCGAACAATCGCGCAGTTGACCGAGGGGTCGCAGATCACGCGGCAGGCGATCACAAAACACTTGCGCGTGCTTGAACGCGCCGGCATTGTGCACAATCGGCGCGAAGGCCGCGAGAGCCGGTTTGCGTTAGACACGAAACGCATCGATGACCTGCGTGCGTATCTCGACCAGGTATCGAACCAATGGGACAACGCGCTGTCGAGATTGAAAGATTTCGTCGAACAGGGTTAGCTGAACGACTACTTCGCGGTCGCACGCACAGCGGCGTCAGTGATGTTTACCGGCGCTTGCGGCGCATCGGGAAGCAGTTGCCGAAACGGGCTTCCTTTGTCGTAGTCGACCAATCACACCGACGAGCAGTATTAAACCGGAAGGAATGGAGAGCCCCAGGAACCAAAACATCGCTGGTTTCGTAAAGAAGGTGCTTTCGCCGTAATACTTACTGCCGATGCGCTCGGCAACGGACATGCGTATCGAAGGGAGCAAGTCATACAACGAATCACCAGGACACACCGTGTGCGTGCATGCGGAATCAGAATCGTTGCCGTCACGATGCCCGCAAATGGAATCTAGTTTAATCCCCATGCCGGGATGAAAGACCGTCTCCAAGGGGTCGATATTGTTTTTGCGCGCGGTCGTGGCAAGAATCCGCTCGAGGGCCCGCAACTGTTTCTTTTTCGGGGTGCGATCATCGAAAGTGCCGAGCATCGCGATGCCGACGGTACCGGTGTTCTGGCAGGAGAAATGCGCGCCCGTCACGCCGTTTCCGCCGGCGCGCCCCTCATAGACAACGCCGTTCGGGTCGCAGAGGTAATTGTAGCCGATATCGCCCCAGCCCCGCGTATACGTGTCGTAAGCCCAAATCGCGCGCACGGCGGCGGCCCAGTCGGTTTCTGCGTTGGATTTGGCCGTGTGATGCACAACGAGGTGCGTTATCGTGGCATACTCCGGCGGCCACAAGGGAGAATGTTTCCGATCGGGACAGCCCCATGCTTTTCGTTTCACGATTTGGAGTTCTTGCTTTGCTGCCGTCGGCGTTGGGCCGGGATTGATAACCGTTGCGGTCGCTTCGATCTCGTCGTGAGTGACAGAACCGTCCTCGGCACTTAGCTGAGCCTCGAACTGCGAAACAGCATTCTCAGCGAAAACCAGACCGAAATACGTTGGCCCATCGCCGGGATCGGAGCCGTCAACATCGATCGTCATCTCGCGCCATGGCGACCATGCCGAGTTGTCGCACGAAAAACGAACACTGACCTCCAAATGTTGAACGGCCTCGGGTGTCTTGTTGAGTCTAAGTCCAAAGACGGTGAACGGAAAAGGCGCGTGTTGGGTTGGCGCGCAATGCTTAAGTCCGTTCGCGGTCCGAAATGCGAAATCAATGTCGCTCACCTGCACGTTGCCGAACGCGCGCGGCGCAACGAACGCGATCGCGAACACGCACCCTGCAATCGCGCGCGGCATCCAATCGAATAAGTACTGAGGCATCGAGAGGCCGTTATTGGAGGCTGCGCAGGTATGCAACAACTGCCTCGGCGTCTTCATCCGACAGCCGGAAGGGTGGCATTGGCGGGCGCGGCCGGGAGTTCGTGGGACGCCAGATACCGGTTTGCAGCAGGTGCGCAACGTCCTCCGGCACTCCGCCGACCATTGGGCCGAGGGCGGGCGCGTTGCTTGCGAACGGCTGCATGTCCGGATACGTTGCCTTCGCGGGGATGACGCCGCCCATGAAGGCGTGTTCGCGGATCGGGTTGCCCTCGTGATCCTTCGGACTGTGGCACACTACGCACATCGCGACGCTATTGGCGAGGTACCGTCCGCGTTCGATCTGCGCGGCTTTTTCCGCGGCCAGGTCAGGCGTGGTGGCGGCGGTGTCGGTTGGTGGCGCAGTTTCGTCCGCGGCAGACACGCGCCGGTCCATTAAGGATGTGAAAACGAGCAGGAGCGCAATCGCGGCGAGCATAATGACGGCGACTGTTTGTCTCATACGATTACGCATGATTGGTCTCCTCAACTGGGTTCGTGTGGTACGAATCCATCATGCGCCGACGCGCACAAAATCGCAACGAGGGTTTGCGCCTCAACGAATCCGACCGATGATACGTCTTGCCGGGGAGGTCCAAGTAAGGGGACCGGGCCGGCGCATTCCACGGCGCTTTGCATGGGCCCGGCCCGCCGAGCGCAATGTCCGGCGCGCTTGGTGGTAGAATATTGCGTATGAGACATATTGGTACAGCAGCGGTGCTTTTCGGGTGCGCGTGCGCGTTCGCGCAGGAGGCGTCGCTCCAGGAGTACTTTGCGCGGGTCGAGGCACTTCAGCGCGATGGTGCGGCGATTGCCCAGCAGATTGGGCGCGATGCGCTAATCCAGCAGTACCGGGATCTCATCGCCGCGAACCCGGGAAACGCCAATAACATCCGGCTCGAAACGCAGATCGCGATGTTGTATGAATCGGATTTTACCGATCAGGGTTTGCCGCCGGACACGTACGCGGCGCATCAGGTCTATCAAAGTATCATTGCCGACTACGATCCCGATCATCCGTACATGGCGACCGTGCGCAAGCTCGGCGCGGACCGCGCAGCGGAGTTCGATCCAAACCTCGCGCAGGGGATGTACGAAGGCATTCTCACCGATTATCCAGACGAGGACGCGCTGGTTGTGCAGACGCAATACGCGATGGGACAACTTGCCGCAGACCAGGGCGATCCCGCGGCGGCTGAGAATTACTTTGGCCAGGTGATCGCGTACGCGCCGTCGGGCGCGCATGTATCCGAAGCAGAAGCGGCGAATATCAAGGCGTATCAGGAAAGCGCGGCCGCAAGTATGCTGAGCACGGCAATCGCAGGTGCGGACACGCCGCAGGAGCGATTGAAGGCGTTAAAGAAATTCCTGGAAAAGCACCAGGAATTGGAGGCTGCAAACGCCGAACTTGTGCAGCGGTTTGCGCAGGCGATCGAGCGGGGCGCGGGCCGTTCAAGCAATCCCGAAGAGGGTAACGACGCGACGGTTGAAGCGCTGTTGGCGTCGCTCAAGAAGAATAAGCCCGACGACAGGGCCGTGGCGTCGCGCCGCGAACGGGAGCGCGCACGCGAGGAACGCGCGCGTGACGTGGAAGAAGAGAAAGCAAAGCTGGCGCGAGCGGACACAGTTACGGGCGCTGCATTTCCCGACACCGGCGCGCCATCGCTTGCGCATGTGGAGCGTACTTCCGAACCGCGCACGGCTGGCGCGCGTGCGTCCAGCACGAGCCGAATAGTGTTCACGGTAGGCGCGGTCTGTTTTGTGTCGATTGCGGCGCTCGCCGCGTCAATGTTTGTCCGCGCGAAGGCACGATAGCTGCGGTTATTTCGAGTCGATGTGCCTTACGTGTACGAGCCGGCGACGCAGCATATCGACGGCCGCCAGGGACTGATCGAGCACCAGACACCCAATTAGCGTTTCATATTGTCAGCCGGCGGGGCGCATTTCGAGGAACAGCACTTCGTTGTAGATTGGCCGAAACCCTTCCAACTGAATCTTGACCGGGCCAAACACGTCGGCTTCGACAGTCTCCTGAGCGGCCGTCTCGATTTCGACTTTCGTACCGCCGTCCGTTGCGCCGAGGGGATCCTTCCACGCGAGCGGCAGCGTCATAAAAGCGGCGCCCATGTCCACCAACGTGTCTAGAATCGATTCCTGGCATCGCCGCAGACCCGGGTGGGGATGCCGAGGTGGAGGCAGGTGCCGACGAGTTCCGGCAGAATATCGCCGTAGCCGACGACGATGTGGTTCGACATGTGCGATGCCATGCATTCGTTCTTGTCGTAGCCGGGGATGTGGGCGTTCATGATCGGCCAGACAGGCGTCGTCTTGTTCAGGCGATCCTGCACTTCCGCGTCGGGCATCGCGATGACTTCGCCGGTGCCGCAGTCCATGCCGAGTTGGCCGAAGTGCTCATAGAAGCGCGCCCAAGTGATGACGCCCGGTTTCGACACACCACTGCACGTGCCACCGCCTTTCGGGAAGTACATCTTGGGTTGGCGGTAGACCTTTGTGTTTTTCCATCCACCCCAATGCGCGGGCGGCGCAGCACCGGAGATGAGAAACACCCATACGAACTTGCCCTTCCACGTGCGGCCCCAGCGCACGTCGTGGAGCGTAGTTTCCGGCGCCATACCTTTGCGCTGGTAGATGTCGTTCATCAGCGCCTGCGGGATACCCGCTCCGAGGTCGGTCTCGTTGAAGTGGACGATGGGCTTGCCCTTCTCGATCACCTTGCCGGTCTCGTAGCTGACGACATCCGGGCGATCGGAGTTGTTGAGCATGCCTTCGACGAGGTCGGACGCGGGCACGCAGCGCACCAAACCTAACTGATACGGAATACCGATGGACGAAAGTCCATAGCGTTCATAGATGCGCGCGGCGGCGGCGTACATTTTCATTTGCGTGAGGACTTGTCCGTGTACGAGTTGCTCGAAACCGTCCGTACCCCAATCGAACCAAACGCCTTTCTTGACGAGCCAGTTGAGATAGCCCTGCGCTTCCTCGTCGGGGACGAGGTCCATTTCCGCGAGCAGATCGGATTGGTTGAGATATTCGATTGGCATGCCTATAGCGCCGACCTTGCCGGGATCGAGCACGGCGTTGAGCATGCCCATGCACCCCGGATCGAGTTGACCCATGATGCGGCGGCGCTTGCGAATGTCGTCCGCGAGTTTTTTGCCAAACGTGTTCGCGGCGGGTGGGAGTTTCATTTTTGACGCATCGGCGACGTGCGACATGTCGTGAGCGCATTCGCCCGTCTTCACCCAATCCGCAAGTTTCTTCATGAAGTAGGTGTCGCTTGCGAAGGTCTCGCTCCAAAGGCGTGAATGCTTCACGCCGAGGCGCGCGAGCGTGCCGGCGTGATTCAAGAGCGCGACAAGGCCGGGCCACGTGCCGTCAAAATTCGCAACCAGCAGGATCGGCCCGCGGTGCGTTTGCAGCGCGCCGCTGACGTGATGCGAATAGGCCCAACAGCTCAAGACGATTACGACGGGCGCGTCGGCCTCGATCTTCGAGAAGATTTCCGTGCCCATGCACTGCTTGTTGATGAAGCCGTGCTTCTTCTTCGCGTCGTATTTCGGAAGGACATCCGTTTTCACGCCGAGCTTCTTGAACGCGGCGGCCACGTCCTTCAACGTTTTGTCCTGCATCGGCCAGCAGACGACGTCGGCGGCGTCGCGGAAATCGCCATTGGAGATGAGATAGACCGTCTTATCTTTCGCCATGATGTATTGACCCCCAATTCAGTCGCGCGAGCAGCGCGCGGTACCCAGTCTCAGTATAGACCTCATAGGACCTATGGAAATCGAAAACTGCCTACTTCACGATCGGCGTGAGCACGATGTTTCGATAGGAAATACCGGTGTGATCGCCCTGTAGGTAGATAGGCCCCGGTTTGAATTCGTCCGACGAAAGCGCGCCGCCGGTGCAGCCGAGCAACGGCTGATTGTCGATGATTGTCTTGCCGTTCAAGACAACGGTCACGTGGCGTTCGCAGAGCGTGATGTCGTAGGTCTGCCACTGTCCCGCAGGCTTCTCGGCGGCGACGGTCGGCGCGATGCGGCTGTAAATGGCGCCCATATTGTGCGCGTCGAGTTCCTCGCCATAGCTGTCTTCGACCTGCACCTCGTAGATGCCGCGCAGGTAGATGCCGCTATTGCCTTTTTCGCCGACGAGCACTTCGCACTTGAAATTGAAGTCCTCGAATTCCTGTTCGGTGCGGAGGTTGCCCCACGGTTTGTGGGGTTTGCCTTCCTCGTTCACGGGATTGTTTACAAGGATGCCGTCTTTGGCGCTCCAGCCGTTTTCCTGTTTGTCGTTGGTCAGCTTCCAGCCGTTCAGGTCTTTGCCATTGAACAGGGTGATCGGCTTACCGTATTTGACTTTCGATAGGTCCGGCGCGGCGGGGAGATCGGGAATCCGTTTGCCGGAGAATTCGCTCGTGGACGTGCCGACGCCGTTGGTGTTCGGTTCGGTGATCGAACACGCCGCGGTGTCGCCCGAGACGATGACACGAATGGTCTTCGTAAACGTCTGTTTCGCGATCACGTTGCCCGCGGCGTCCTTGCGCTCGACCTCGTTGTGCCGCGTGACGATCAGCGCATCGCCGTCAACGTAGACGCTTTCCGTGGGCACGACGCTGCCGCCACCCCAGAGAATATCGGCTTCGAGAAAACCGCGTTCGTTGGTGACGCCAAGCCAGCCCGCGCCGCCGCCGGGGATTGTCAAGGCCCAGCGCCCGAGATAGGGCGCTTCGGGGCCCGCGAACGCGCACACCGCGATGGAAAACGAGATAGTACTGCCGATTGCCAATTGTCGTAGCAGATTCATGGTCATTAACTCCCCGCGCCCAATAGGCAGTAGTATCCTCGCCGGTGTGAAGCGAATCAAGATCGCCGGAGCGGCTTGGGTTGCGCGCCAGCGCGGTGTTACGATGAGTGCGATGACGTTAACGATGCCGGAACACCACGCGAAAGACATGCCGTGAACAGCGATTCCACTCGATGCCGGGCGCGGAATTGCGGGGCGCCGCGTTCGTGAAGTGGACCCGATCGTCCGACAATATTGAGTTGGCGATCGCGCCGACGTATCGGTACGGCGCATTGCCGCTGTTCGCGATTGCGGTGCTGTTTATCATACTGGCGCCGGCGTTTTGGAACGAGACGCAGGCGCGGGCGGGAGCGGTCACCGAGGCGTATGAGAACGCCGACCTGTACCACTACTTCTACCCAACGTACCATTATGCGTTCGGCCGGTTGCGGGACGGTTCCTTTCCGCTGTGGAACCCGCGCCAACTATGTGGCACGCCGCTCCTCGCGGACGCGCGCGTAGGCGTCCTTCAGCCTCTCAACTTGCCGTTCCTTTTTCTGCCGACCGAACAGGCGATGGCCGTCCACGCGTTCACGTGTCTGTTGCTGATGGGGCTTTTCTTTACGCTGCTGGCGCGTGCCGTCGGCGTGGGTTATCTCGCGGCGATGCTCGGCGGGATGGTCTATGCGTTCTCCGGATTCTCCGCTGCCGCGATGTCGCGTCCACCGCTCGCGGCGGCGCTGGTGTGGACGCCGCTGCTGTTGTGGGCCGTGCGCGAATACGCCCATCGGTTCGATACGGCGGCGGCGGTGATTGCGGGAATGACCGGCGCACTGCTGATACTGACCGGCAGTTACGCGATTGCGCTGGTCGTGGGAGCGATGGCTGCGCTGTACACGGTGCAGTCGCTGGTTGTGGTCGAGCGCGGCAGCGCGGAGTTCGCGAAACGGGCCCGCGGCCTGTTCGTGATACTCGGCGTCGCTGCCGGTGTGTCCGCCGCGCAGTGGGTCCCCACGCTGGCGCATGCACTGCGGCTCGACGATTCGCCCGCGTGGATATGGGGGCCGCACACGCCCGCACAGATGCCCGCCAGTCTCGGAGAGTTCTTCGCGCATATTATCCTGAGCACGCCGGAGGGCCAGCCGCGGGCCGCCTACGTAGGCATAGTTCCGCTCGTGTTTGTGCCTGTGTCGATCTTCCACCGCCACCGGCGTCGCGACGTCGTGTTGTATGCGTTGCTCGCCGCGGGTGGGATACTTGCCGCGGCGTTTTTTGCGTGGCGTCCGCCGCTTCAATTTCCCGTACTCGCGCTGCTGCTGCCTTTCGTCATCGGCGTTGCTCTGCTCGCGTCGATTGGCGCGGACCGTGTTCTGATCGCGAAGACGTCGTTTCGATCGCAAACGATTTGGCTTCCCGTGCTCGTCGTGCTGTTAGCGTGCGCGGCGATGTTCGTTGCGTTTGGCGCGGACGTCCGCCGCTACCTGGTCCCGATCGTGCCGGTCGTACTCGTGTTTGCGCTTTTTCGCGCGCGCGTGCTGCTGCCCGCGTGCTATACGCTATTGTGCGCGACCTTGCTGATTGACGCGATAAACGCGGGCCGGACCATCTACACCCATCCGCGGCAGGATGCACCCGCCTGCTACCAGACCTACGCACTTGCGCTCTCGTCGGCACGCGACCAGTCGCTCGGGGGACGCATTGTCCCCTCCGCTCGTAACCTCGATCGCGGCCTTACCGCCAACGTCGGAATGCTCGCATCCGTCAATGCAGTAGGCGGGTCGGGCATTCCGTTCACGCGCGATCAGGCCGATTGGTGGGCGCGTCTCACCGGGGAGGAACCGCGGCGTGACCGCAGCCCAGACTCTGCGTTAACGCCGCGGTCGCCGGGTTCGCGGTTGTTGCGCTACATGGCCGCGCGGTTGGTCGTGGCCGCGCCACAGGGGCCGATGTATGAAGGAAGCTGGGAGGACGGCGGATCCAACGTTCGCGAGGTGACGCCGGTGGGTGGCGTGCGGATGTTCGTGCTGGACGATGCGCTACCGCGCGCGTATTGGGTGCCTCGCGCACGGGTCGAAGTGGGGATGCCTTCGACGATAGACACATTGATGAGTCCCGAATTCGACCCCGCGCAATCTTGCGTGGTGGACGCACAGTCGAAGGGCATCGAAAAACTCGCGAATCAGTCCGGCGCGGTCGAGGGGACGCAATCGGCCTCTCCGCCGAGCGCTACGTGCAGCATTGAAGACGTCTCGCCGGAACGCGTGGTGGTGCGCGTGGACGCGCCGCGCGCGGGGGTGACCGTGTTGTGCGACAGCTACGATCCGGGATGGGGCGCGTCCATCGACGGCGTGCGGACGCCAATACTGAAGGTGAATGGGATTTTTCGCGGCGTCGCAACGCCCGAAGGCGCCCACGAGATCGTGTTCACGTACCGGCCGTGGAGTGTGTACATCGGTTACTGCATGTCCGGTTTGGTGCTACTCGCAGCACTGCTACCGAGCGTGCGCACTCTCGCAAGGCCGGCATAACCGGACGACTCGTTCCAATCGCGTTCGGCTTTGATCGAATCAATCTCGACTGTTACGATTCTCCCGCGTTTTGGCCCCCGTCTGGAGTGAACCGCCCGATGCCGCGAATCTTCATCATCTGTTCCCTGATGGTTTCGCTGAGCGCAATGGCGCGGGCGGATTCGTATCCCGGCGGCGCGCCGTACGTTGCCGCGCGCGACGCCGAACGTGGGGCACGGTACGCGGACGCGATTGCCGGGTTCGAGCAATGCGCGAAGGCCGATCCCGAGTTGGCGGAGTACGCGCGAGTCCGGGCGGCCGTGTGCCGCGCGCGTGGGGGCGACGCCGCGGGCGCCATCGAGCGTTTGCGTGCGATAGCGGACGGGCCCGCCGAGCATGCCGTTTCGCTTTTCGCGCGCGCGGAATTGGCCTACTTGTTATACGAGCAGGGCGGGAGCGCCGAGGCCGTTCGACTGCTTGAACCGATCGTCAACACGCCGATCAGCCCCAAATGGTTGGACCCATACGAGCGCGTGTATGGCGACAGTCTTATCGCATCGACCAATCCCGAAAGCCGAACGCAGGGGTTCGCGCTGTTCGCGCGGATGCTGGGCGAGGCGCGGACGCGATCGCAGCGGCTTGAAGCGGCGAACCGGCTCGCAAACTCGCCGGCCCCGCGCCAGCGGTTGGACGCGGCCGACGTATTCGTCAACGCGGGCGAATGGGCGAGCGGAATCAAGACGCTCGATGCGCTCGAGGCGGCGTTGGGTGCGGGACGCGCGGCGCACGCCACCGAGATCGACTATTTGCGCGCGCGACTCAAACTCGCCATGGCGCCCGACAAAGACGCCGGAAGGACGGCGTTGCTGTCCGTCGCCAAATCGCACTCGGACTCGGCATCCGGCCGGCTCGCGCTGATGTATGCCGCGCGCAGCTATTTCACGGCGGGCCGGGAACCGGAACCCAAGCCAAAGAAGGAACCGGCCGAAGCCGTGGCGCGGCGGCAGTCGTACCGCGAGACGGCCACGACGCTGTTTGACTTGATGGCGGGCCAGTTGCCGAACACGAAGGAAACGGGTGACGCCTTGTGGTGGTTGGCGCGCCAGCACCTCGACCGGGACGACGAGCCGGCGGAGATTGACGCCGCGCTTGCAGCGTTGCAGCGGCTTGTCGCCGTTTGCCCGAACCACGAGCGGGCCAGCGACGCGCTGTATCGCGTGGCGACAATCTTGCGCGAGAAGGGCGACGCGCAGGCCGCATTCGCGCCGTTGACACGGATTATCGAACAGCATCCCGACAGTGCCTATGCGTCTGCGGCGGCATACGGCAGTGCGGTGATCCTGCTGGCGCAGGAAGACCGGGCGCGTGCGGTATCGCATTTCGAGCGGGCCGTGGCGCTCGGTGGCATCGGCAATTTCTACGCGCACCGCGCGAACCAGTGTCTTGCCGAGATGGACCAGGCCCGTGCCGGGGCGTCCACGGCGATTGCCGCGCCGGGTATCGGGAACTATCTGCGGCCCATCGCAGTCGAGGGCATGCAAGACGCCGCGCAGCAGTTGTCCGACAAATGGATTGAGCGTATGCGGTTCTTCGCGTCGCACGGGTACGAGGAGGCGGAGTGGGAGGTGCTGGCGCACGCGCCCGCCGTACTCGAATCGAAACGCGCGGGCGCGTACCTCGCGGCGATCTCGGATGCCGGCCTCGCCGCAACGGTCGACCACATCATCGAACGTACGAAGTGGGGGTTGAAAGACGACCGACCGACGGCCGAGGCGCTGCCGGCGTTGTATCCGCGCGCCTACTGGACCGCGGTCCAATCGACGGCGCGCGAGACCGGTTCCGACCCATTGCTGTTGCTGGCTATCGCTCGGCAGGAGAGCCTGTTCCAGGCGCGGGTCGAATCGCACGCGGGCGCGACGGGGGTCATGCAACTCATGCCGAGCACCGCGGCGTGGATAGCGAAAACCGAGACGGCCATCGGCCCGGGGCACTTGGAAAACCTGGACAAGCCGGCCAGTTCGCTGCGCGTTGGGGGCTATTACTACCGGTACATTCTTGGAAAAAATGGCGGAAACACCGTCTACGCCATCGCGTCGTACAACGCCGGCCCGGGGAATGTCTCGAAATGGCGGGCACAGTTCGACGCCGGCCATCTGGACGAGTTCATCGAGGCGATACCGTTCGACGAAACGCGGGACTTTGTCAAGAAAGTCTTGGGCAACTACGCGGCCTACCATTCGATTTATCCGGCGCGAAATCGGGTTGCGCAAGGGGGATACGTTGAAATGGCGGCAGGGCTTGCGGAGTAGGTGGGTCAGCGGTGACGAAGGAGTGCTCAGCGCCGTGGAACTGGCGAGCGGTTATAAGTTGACAGATATTAGCAATAGTGCAAGCCTGCGAATAGGCAAAGATATACTTAACCTTCTGCTACGGTAGGAATTGCGCAACCCATGTTTGTTGACACCCCATATCTTCTATGATATAAGAGGTTGTGACAAGCATACTACGGGGTTGTAATCTTGTTGCGTAGGGTTATCTTCACGGGAGTGGGGGCGATCCTTCGGACGTACGTGTTGTGTCCAAAGCGAGGGTGCTGAAATTTGATCCGCGGCATACGGCCTACGGGTAAGGCGGGGTTTGCTCAGACCGTACACCATTACGCGCGCAGGTCGTGTCTTTTCGGGGTCTACCCTGAAGAGTGCGAAGCGACAGCGGTTGGAGGGTTCTCTCTTGGGTAAGTTTTACGGACTCCGAACGAGCGGCCTTTGCTGCGTGGCAAGCGCGGTTCTCTCAATCCTCGCAACAGTCTTATCGCCGCTGGCGCACGCGCAGGATTGCGACCCTGGCCCTCGAAATTTCGTTGTGCAAACAGAAGCGGCTGCGTTCGCCGTGGAGGATTTGTTGGCGGACGGAAGCGGGTTACTTCCATTGAACGACTGGCAGCCGCTGTTCCTTTTCAATATGAACGGTTTGCAGCCGCGTAATTTGTCGAATTTGGGATTCTTGGTGAAGGACGACCCCAACGGCGGTGATCGCGCCTACACGGTTGTCGGCGGAGAACTGCGAGAGTCGGACATTCTCGAGTTTGCGATTTTCCGCGAAGGCGGACCAGTTGACGAACGCGGCACACTGAACTACCAGGACTCTATTGTTCAAGGGCGAACTGGAGCGGGGCGACCATTTCCGGGTATTGACTGCCGGTTCGATGCACAGGGCGTTGTATTGGGGACCGGAATCACTATCGACTCGGACCCGACTGCGCTCGTTTACGACCTCGATCTAGAGGATTTTGCGATCGACAACATTTGTTGCGACGAGGGACAGAACTACATTGTCGCGGTGCGCACGTCGGCGACATGGCGCAATCATATTAGCTTGGCATATGCCTGGATCTGCGCCTTTATGGTGACGCCGCAAGGTGACATCGCGATTAACGATCAGGGCGCACCGTTGGATACCTACCCCGACGATGTGTTGGATCCGGGGACAGCTTACAGCTCAAGTTTCGCAGTGTGGGATGTCACCAGCGGACCCGTCGTGAACTTCAATAACGGTGGAGACCTCCGCTACAAGAACGCGTGGGCAAACCCGCGGTTCATGTACACACCCCTGGGCGAGTACAGCCGGCCCCGTTTCGATGTTGGAGGGGCCACATTCGACTTTGTCACGGGAGAGTTTCTCGAGTTACGAAAACTAGTGCCATTAGACAACTGGCGAGAGGTGATTGGAATAGACCTGCATGGAGCGGCCCAACCAGAGTTGCCACCGAAGTTCCCGTCGCCGGACGATGTAACGGTCGATGCCGCGGTAAAAGAAGTTAATATCATCCTCACCGATATTGGAGCGGATCCGAATGGGCCTCCAGGAAATGGCGGCTTCAATCCGACGCAAGGACTTGAATCATTCACGAACGCAAACGCGTTTCCCTTGGAAGCGCACCTTGACGACGCGGTTGGACGAGACTTCGCATTCAACGGAGCATGGGTGTACTTCGATACGAACAATAATGGCATGTTTGACGTGCCTGTGCCGCAGGGTGGTACGGGCGGCGTGACACTCACCGACCATCCAATGCTCCCTGAGGGCTTTAACCTCGGAGAGAACCCCGACGATATTAACCCTGGTGTCGCTCGCTGGGAATACGTTCCCTTCCCGCCAGGCGGCGGTGACCCGTGGTGGAAAATCCGCTTACGGTTCAGCGACAACGGTCGGCGTCGTATCGATCAGACCCCGACTGGTTATCTCGATCCGGTCCCCGACAACGAGACGGTTGTGTATCCTTCAAGCTTCGTACCGGATTATTTTGTTGTCGTTCGGCCGGATTCCGGCTATCAGGATGCTTCGGCGCTTCCGGGCGACGGTGTGGGGCTCACATACGGCGCGGATTTTCGCGCATTTATCGAGCCGCGCCGGTTCAATCCAAACAGCGGCCAGGAAGACGGCGGTATTTTCGTTCAGACGCAAATCCCGTTTGACAGTCTCATTGCGGAAGGGGTGTATATAGGCAATGCATGGCAGGAGAGTTCGCTATGGGTTCAGGAAGATGACGTTACACCGGAACCGTTCTGGCCGGAACGTACGCTCAACAGGACGAATGCAAAGCCGGCAAAGACAACCGTAGAGATTCACGATCTGGTGATCAACTACGAAACGAATAATCTTTTTGGCAAGCTGACCAACACTAACTACGGTGACAGCAACTTTTTTGACATTCTCGGCCTTGCTAACTTCGGGTTCATTTCAGGATTCGCTTCGTGGCTGGATCCATTTGGTCTGACGGCATCTCAATTCCAGGACTCTCATTCTGTCGGCGTAGTCGGCTGGCTTACGTTCGTGCCGGGAAGCGACGAGCACTTCTTTACCAACTTCCAATATCCATATGAGACGGTACCATTCTTCCAACCGGACAACGACCTGCCGCCGTTTGGGCCGCGTTCGGCCTTCTTCCCGACGCCGCCCGCCGCGCCAGAACTCCCGGACTATCTCGAATGGCCTGCGACCTTGGGGCCGGACGAATTCCCCATGGAAGCGAATTGGGACCTTGCATTCCGCGAGGGCCGGTACTTGAAGCAGCATATCGACTCGAACAGCCGCGCCACGGCAATGATCGGTGTCAACATCGTCGGCGCTGACGACCCGATCGTGAACCAGTTTTCGCCGATACAACTGCAGCAGTTGACGGTTGCCTTCTGGGGCCCGGATTTCGATCCGCGCGTCGATCTCTTGCCGCTCGACCCGGGCGGTACGTCCAGTAGTTCGGGTGTGTTGCTTGTTGAAGACGGCGTTCCGGATACGGAGTCAACCCAAACACCGACGCCATATTTTGGCCAGAACGGTATTTTTGGCGGCAACTTCGGCGTCGTGACCGAGTTATCGGTCGATACACCGGTGCCGCTGACAAACCTCGCGTGGCGAAACAATCCGGAACTCATTGACCTCAATGGCGATAATGTCGCCGACGACTTGAACGGCGACGGCGTTGTAGACGATGACGACCGCGCGTGGGTCCTTCGGCTGCGTCCGCGCACACCGTGGCGCTTGCCGGCACGCGATGAAGAAGGCGGGTTCTTCCCCGTCGATCCCGGTACCGGCGGCGGCGGTGGCGGCGGAAAGTCGCAGAACGCCAGCGAACAAGTAGAGAATAACGCGTCCGCAGTCCGTGCAGTTCCCGAGAGCGATATTACGGGAGGCGACGAGTCCGACACGTCCAAGGCAGACGCGGCACGCGTACCCTCGCCAACCGGCACGGACTACTTTGCGAAGATACCGGTGCAGGTAACCGAGCAGGAGTCGCTCGACGCGACCTTGGGCAGGACCGATGAGAAAGCGTTTGGTCCCGCGGGCAACTCCGGTGACGATTTGTTTGTCGTAGTTCGCACGTCGAACTTGATCACGCGGTTTGAGCAGTTCCGCTGCCTGGTGCCGTCGAGGCTTCCGGAGCGCAGCGTGAACGAGCAGCCGGCGGGTTTGCAGTTGTTACCGCAAACACCGATCAGCCTCGATGTGTATAGCAAGAGCCATCCCGAGGAAGGCGTTTACCCCTACTACGGTCCGGAGCCGTTCGGGTTCGACATGGTCGAAGCGAACGTTGCGGGCGATATTGTCGACCTGACGGGTACCGGCCAGACGATTACGCCCGAGAGCGGCGCGGTTGCGGTCCTCGGGCTCGATCTGAGCACGAACCGCGGCACGGACGGTATCGCGGCGGAAGGCGCGAGCGGCAGCGGCGGGGCGGCGCAGTTCAACGTGCCCGGCGCCGGTTGGACGGGCGGCGCGTTTGCCGGTTTGTTCCTGATCGACAGCAGCTTCACGCAGTGGCGCATCATTTCTAACACGTCGAACCGGCTAAATCTCGATGCGCCGGCGAACGCCAGCGGCACGCCTACGAACGGCGCGTGGAAGATTGTACGAGACCCGACCTTCCTCGAGCAGGTCATTGTCGAATTGTACGACCGCGACAACGACGGCGAATTCAATTTCCTCGATGACTTCGCGCCGATGGACATCGACCCGGAGATCAGCGGCCTCGCGATTTACCGAGACAACGACAACAACGCGTCCAACGAAAACGGCGTATTCGACGAAGGCGACTTGCCGGTGCAGTTGGACTATGCGCCGTTCCAGATCGGTCAGGCCGGCGAACCGTTGACCCAGCTCATGATGGTTTTCTCGACGCCGGGAACGGACGACATCCCGATTAACATGACGAACCAGACGCGGTACCGCCAATGGATTCCGGACACGTTCGGTACCGGCAATGACGATCCGAATAACGGGCCGGACTTCTTCATCGTGATTCGCACGTCGGATGGCATCACGTTGGGTGACGATTTCGGCGTGGGTATCGCCTCGTGGGGCCCGAATACGCCGACTGAACCGGACCCGGACACGTTCCCGCCGCCCCCTGCGTCGCGCGCGGGCGAGTTCGACGTGTTCAGCGAGTTCCCGTGGGGCGCGCGCGCGGTCGGGTTGATCACGATCTTCACGACGAACCCGTACTACAAGCAGTTCCCGGAAGAGGACAACAGCGGGTTCGAGTGGGTACGCTCGTCGATCAACAAACAGACCCAGACGCGAACCATCACGACGGTTGACGAGGTTTCGCAGCCGGACGACCTCATCATCACGGAGGTGTCCCCGGATACCTTGCCGGAGGAAGTTGTCGGCGACGGACTGACGCTGCTCATCACGGGCCAGAACTTCGGCGCGTCGCCAACGGCCACGCTGGATGACATCGCGTTGACAATCGTCTCGTCGTCGAACACGTCGATCACCGCGATCATCCCGGGCGGATCGATGCTCGATACGGACGGTGACGGGAACGTGTCGTTGCGCGTGGAGAACCCGGCGAACGGCGACTTTGACCGATTCAATGACTTTACGATCGTGCCGGGTCCGGGTGGCGGCACTGGACCGACGATCACGTCGATCGACCCGGATCAAGGCACGAAGAACGACTTCCCGGTTACGATTACGGGCACGAACTTCGACGACCCGACGGTGACGTTCGAGGGCGTAATCATGCCGATTCAGGGCACGCCGACGAGCACGACCATCGTCGTCGGTTTCCCGACGGGCGGATTGCCGTTTACGGGGCTGTTGGACGTTCAGGTCAGGAACAGCAACGGTCTGCTGGCCGTGAAAGCGAACGGATTTAACTACATCAACTCGCCGACTGGCGGCGGTGGTGGCGGCGGGTTCGGCGGCGGCGGTGGATTACCGCTCGGCGGTTGCTTCATCGCGACAGCCGCATACGGGTCGCCGTTCGAGTCGCACCTCGATACGTTCCGTTCCTTCCGCGACGAGGTGCTGCTGAAGACCGCGCCGGGCACGGCGATGGTCGAGGCGTACTACACGTTGAGCCCGGCCATGGCGGATACGGTTGCCGAGTACCCGGCGCTCGCGTACGTTGTGCGTATCGTGCTGACTCCGGTAGCATGGGTACTCGAGTCGCCGGTCTTGTCGGCGATGTTGCTCGTCTTGACGATTGGTGGGGTCGTCGCGTCGCGCGCGCGGAAGAAGCGCGCGGGCGCCGTGTCGCCATCGCGATAGAAAGTTGACTGATCGTCGCGCGTGCTGACGGCGCCGGGGCCTACCCCGGCGCCGGCCCGCGCGGTTCAGCGGGGTGGAAACCCTCCGGCTAACGAGAAAGGAATTCTTCTGGTGAGCACGACAACACGATGCGCCACGCGGCTTCTACTCACCGTAGCCCTCCTTACATTGGCGATCCCAAGCGCCTGGGCGTTCTATCCATTCGGGTTCTTCAGCACGATTCAGAACGGCCAGCTCGTCATCATCAAGTGGCCGCTGAGCGCCTTCGATACCAACGGCGACGGCGATGTAACCGCCGACGAGGGCCTTGAACTAAATTTTGAAATCGGAAATGGCGAAGACGGCTTCGATGCGACGGAAGCGGCGAAAGTTGAAGCGGGTTTTACCGAATGGGAACTGGTATCCACGGCGTACGCCGCGTTTCGCCGGGGTCAGAATATAACGGACCCTGTCGAACTGACCGGCGATCTCGCGTCGATCGATGCGTTTAATGTCGTTGTCTTCGAATCGGACAACGATGTGGTGGAACAAGGTGGAAGTATCATTGGTGGGTCGTTTGCCATCAATCTAATTGCGAATTCCTTTGAAGACACTTTTATAACGATTGGCGACACGACCGTACCGGTTACAGGCGGACAGATGATTGACATTGACTCCGCATACGCTGCGCAGGGTCGGGTCTTGGAAGCCGCCCAGAGCGGGACATTGAAAGGCACTGCCGTACTTGGTGCGGGGGGCTACTTGAGCCTTGGGTGGAGCCCGCTGACGAACATTGATGAAGAAGCGTCCGAGGTTGCCGGGGTCCAAATCGAAAACCGAGTCGTTGCCATCCGCAATTTTGACGGGACAATCGGATTGCGCGGCGTCACGTCCAGTATGTTTAACGACTTCTTCAATTACGACGATGGCGGCAATAACTTCGTCGATTCCTCTCAGGACCTAGCCCCGACGGACATCGCCGGGGTAACGTTCGTCTATCCGCGATCTAATTTGGATATCTTTTTCGATCTCAACCAGCGCGCACGCACCAACGCGGGAGCTAATCAGGTGTCGCAACCCATCGCGGGGGCGTGGATACGCGCTTGGTCCGATGCCGACAACAATCCGGGGACCGCGCGCGTTCCCATGTTTGACACCTTGACAGGTTTGTACTATAGCGGAGTAGATACGAGTTTCCGGGGACACTTCAAGCTCAAAGGTCTGTTTAAGGAATTAGAAACGATTAACGAGCAGACTTTCACCGCGTCGTACGTAGTGACGTGCAGCGAATTCTTGCCGATACTGTTCGGTGGCGACGCGCGACCGACTTACGATTCCACGCACGGGGGGTTTAACCAGGGCACTCCCGGCGCGGGCGCGATTACGTACGACACATTATTCCCCGCCGAAGTCTTTAACGAGAACGGAAACCTGTTTGGACTATCCAACACAAACCAGGGCACCCCGCTAATCTTCGACCTTATTACGCGAAAGATTGTGAGCCAGGATACAGGCAAGACGCTCGATGTGCTTCTCGCCACTGGACGTCCAATGTTTGGTGACGCCAACCAGACATGCCCCCTCAATGTAATTATTGGCCCCCCTGTGGATGACGGCGGCGACACCGGTGGTGATACAGGCGGTGGCGACACCGGTGGAGACACGGGCGGTGGCGATACGGGAGAAGAAGACGACGGTGGCGGTTTTGGAAAGGAAAACCTTGCCGCACTACGCGGGTTCCGCGACGACACGCTGCTGGGCAGCGGCCTCGGCGTAGCGATTACGGACGCGTACTATCGCATGGGTCCGGCGGTCGCGCAGTTCCTGCTCGAGCATGAGACGATTGCGGACATTGCGCGGGCGTTGGTTGCGCCGGCGCGGTGGATCATTGTTAACGCGGAGTGGCTTCTCGTGACAACCGTGTTGCTGCTCGTCGGCGTGCGCGTACGGCGCCAACCGTTGCGCGCGCGTGCGATGACGGCGGGTACCGCGGTTCTCGCAATCGTGCTGGCTTCGTTTGCGGCGGATGCGCGGTTCGCACCCTTGGAACTTTCCGATTATCTCGCAAACGCCGACGATGTACTCACCGGAACAGTTACGGAAATCGAGAGCCGGTGGATTAACAACAACACCAAGATTATTACCGACATCGCAATCGAAGTCGACGAGACGATTAAGGGCACGCAGAATTCCGGCGGAGTGGTACACCTACAACTTCCGACGGGGCGCGTCGGCGCGATTGGCCGGACGTCGCCCCAGTTGCCGACGTTTACGGTCGGCGAGGAAGTGTTGGTGTTTCTGGACGCGTTGAAGAGCGGATACACGGTGTACGGCGGTGTCGCCGGGAAATTCCTCATCGCGCCGCATCCCAGGACGGGGGAGAAGTACCTCTTCGCGACGTCGATGCCGGGCCATACGCGGCTCGAACGCGAAATCGCGAAGATGAACCAGGACAAGGCGCCGGACGGCGTCGAGTTGGCCAATACCAAAGGCCCGATGAAGATCGATTTCGAGCACCGCACGCTCGTGAAGCTTGACGACTTTGTAAAATATCTCCGCAACGTCAACAAGCAGCAGGAAAAGCTCACCATTTCCGCTTCGCAGCCCGCGAAGTAGGTTTCCCAGACGCGACGAGGCGGGACGCGCGCGTGGCGGTCCAGGCTGGGGCGACAAATCCACCGACCTATCGCTCGCCTGTCCGCTCACGTTGGTCATTCCTTGCGGAGTGAGAGGACGCAAAGGACCAAAAGGACCCACGGGACGGAAGGGACCCAAAGGACGAGGGGACCAGCAGGCCGTCATGTTCCGCGCCCCGATCTCGGTTGGGGTAGAACGTCCGTAGCGTGGATCGTGCAATGCCTTGGTGGCGCTGGCCATATCTGGTGTCAGTAGCCACACGCCGCTCCATATTCGGTGTACGCGGGCCGAAACCGTTGCAATGGTAGCGTGGGTCAAGTAGACTGCCATCTAGCCGGACTTCCGGCCCGCATTCTTGGTCTGCCCGTCAACCCCGCGGTCCGGGCCAGCGTTAGTTTTGGAGGTTGGAAGGCCTTGCGGCGTACCAACTTGGGGCCACCGCCGCGGACGATACGGTGGCAGCCCCGCGCCTTGACCCCGTGAAAGGGGTGTGCCGGTCGGCCGATGCCGGCGCGGGAACAGGGAGATCGCAGTGGTTAAAGGACTTCTCATACGGCAAGCCCTGACGGCCATTAATATCCTATTAGCGCTAGTTATTGCCTACATTATTTTTCTCGTGTGTATGCAGCAGTTTGGCGCGCAGGTGTCCAGCAGCCCGCTGGACGACCTGTCGGCTGACGCCGCGGGGGACACCATCGAAATTGCGTCGGTCGGGCCACGTTCCGAATACGACGCGATCGTGAACGGCAAGTTGTTCGGAGCGGCGGGCACGGTGGCCGCGCCGCCGCCCGACGCGCCTGTGCCCGTTTCGGACGTTGTCGTGCAAACGTCGGCGCCGTTCAAGCTGCTGGCGACGGTGGCATCGTACCCAACCGATCCGCTGGCGACCGCGGTCATCGACAATCCCTCGGCGACAACGCCGAACAAGACGTCGACGTACTATCTCGGCAGGCCCGTCACGGAAAACTATGTTCTGCTCGAGGTCCATCGCCGCCGCGTGATTCTGCTCAACACGGAGAAGAACCGGAAAGAAGAGTTGCAGATGGATCAGCTCGGCGGTATGGCGGCGTTGGCGAAAAACACGGCGCCCGGCGGGCGCAACGCGAGGGTTGCCGCGGCGGGCGGCGGCGACAGCGCGAACCATGTCAGCGTCGAGCGTACGGCGGTGATGGAAGAATTGAACAGCTACGATTACGCCGACCTCATGGCGCAGTTGAACCCGACCTTGGTGGAAGACGAGAAAGGGAACGTGACCGGCATTACATCCGCAAGCCTCACCAGCATTCCGATTGCGAAACAGGTCGGCCTGAAGGACAACGATGTGATTCAGGCAGTCAACGGCATCACGATCGACAGCGAACAGAAAATCGGCGAGATAGCGCAGAAAGTCGCAAACGCGAATACGATTCGCCTGAGCGTGCTGCGCGACGGCAAACCGCAGATGCTTACAGTAAAGGTGCAATAGGTTACACAGCATGCGCAACCATATCGCGTTCGGGGGTCGCGGCGAGCGCCGTGGCGATAGCGAGTTTGAGTGTCGAGGCGGGGCGGCTCGGACGGAGCCTCGCCCCACCCAGAGTGGATGCTGTGCGGGCGGATCGCGGGTAACCATGATCGCGTTGTTGGCGGTTGGCGTGTCTGTTGCGGTCTTTCCTTCGTTCGCGCAGCAGGCGGGCAAGTCGGTGTATGCGATCTCCGCCGAGCATGCCAAGGAAGAAAAGGACAAGCGCAAGGAAGACCGCAAAGAGCAGAAGGCGGAGAAAAAGGAACAGAAGAAGGCGGATAAGAACGGCGCCGCAGGCGAGGCAAGCCCCGAGGAAGCGGCCGCGCCGGTTGTCGGGCAGACGCCGCCGCCGCTCGAATCGGCGGAACCTGCCGCCCCCGCGCCGGAGCAGGACGCCGAACCCGCCGTCGACGAGACTTCGCCGCCGCAACCGCGTGTCGAATCTCCGACGCGTCCGGACCCGTCCGCAACGGTGATGGAACCGCCCGCAGTCGATGCAAAAGGGGTTTTGCCTCAAGCGCCGCCCGCGCCGCCGGTGCCGAAAGATGATAATCGCCCCAAGGAGGGAGAGGGTGAACGCGAGCCGTTCTTCATCGACTTCAACAAGCAGCCGTTGACGGAGGTGATCGCCGCGATTGGCCCGATGGTGGGCAAGAACTTTCTGCTCGATCCGACGATTAGCACGCAGGAAGTCACGCTGATTACGCACGCGCCGCTTCCACCCGACATGATCATGCCAATCTTCGAGTCCGTGCTGAACACGTTCCAGTTCAAATTGGTGGAAACTGCGGACGGCAATCTCGTGAAGATTGTGCCCATCACGGAGGGGAAAGATCAGGAAGAGTTGCGCATCGGCGAGGTTAAGCCACCCACGGGGTACGAAGGGTATTTGTTTCAGGTCGTGCAAGTGAAGCACGCGGCCGCGAGCGAGATTTCGCAACTGCTCACGGAGGTCGGATCGAAAGAAGCCAAGGTCACTGTATACGAACGCACGAACATGCTTCTGCTGTACGGCACCGAGGCGAGCATTCGCAAGATGATGGAACTGATCGAGGAAGTCGATCAGCCCGGGTTCGACGAAGTCGTCGAGTTCTTCACGCTCGAATTCACGCGCGCGGACGTCGTGGCGCAGCAGATTCAGCAGGTGTTGATGGGCGACGAAACGCAGGGTGGTGGTGCGGCCGCGCCGCAGCCGGGCCAGCCCGTCGTGCGGCAACCCACGCCCGTGGTGCGGCCCTCGCGCCCCGGCACGAGCACGGGCTCGGCGGCTACGCAGCAAGTCATCGGCACCCAGGCGCTCACGTTGCGCATCACGCCGGACGAACGGTTGAACGCGCTGATAGTCGTCGCGTCGCAACCGCTGATGGTCCGCGTGCGCGATCTGATCGAGAAGCTGGATTCGCCGACGCCGCCGGACTCGAACAACATGCACGTGCGCGAATTGCAGTTCGCCGACGCGGAACTGGTGCAGGAAGCGCTGCAGAGTTTAATCAGCGGTGGCGGCAGTCTTGGTTCGCGCACCTCACGGACCGGGACGGGCGGTGCAACAGGCCGGAACGTGAGCACGGCTTCGACCGGAGGCGGCGCGGGTGCGGTCGCTTCGGGGGGCGGTGGTCCCGGCGCGGACGTGCAACCGTTCGAAAAGAACGTCACGATATCGATGTTCGAGCAGACCAACGCGCTGCTGATCATCGCGTCTCCGCAGGACTACAAGCTGCTCGATTCGATCATTGCGCAAATCGACAAGCCTTCGCGGCAGGTGCTGGTCGAGGCGATCATTATGGAAGTGGGGATTGGCGACCAGTTCCGGCTTGCGATCGAAGCCGCGGGCCTGACGGACAACGACTACTTCGCGTTGAACAACATCGTGAATCTCGCCAATGTGCTCACGCAGGGGCCGCTGGCGTCGCTCGAAGGCGGGGACATCCTCAATTTCGGCATCATCGACGGCACGACCAGTCTGCAGATTCCCGGCGCAGACGGCACCAGCACCACGCAGGAAGTGAACAACGTTCCGTTCCTGTTGCAGGCGCTGGAATCGCTCACCGCATTGGATGTGTTGTCGCGTCCGAGCGTTATCACCGTGGACAACGAAGAAGCCAACGTGCTGGACGGCCAGAACATCCCGATTCCGTCGGGTTCGGAACGCAACCTCGGCCAAGGCGGGACCACAGGCGCAACGATCTTTACTCCAACGCAACGCGAGGACGTTGGCGTGATCATGAAAGTCACGCCGCAGATCAGTGAGGGCGACTACGTATTTCTCGATCTCGACATCGAGGTATCGCGCCCGATTCAGAGCACGGTCGGCATCGATCCAAACGCAACAGGCGTGACGCTGGCGAAGTCGAACATCATTACGAAAGCGGTTGTGCGCGACGGGTCCACGGGTATCCTTGGCGGGCTCCTGAGCGAAGGCACGGACCGCAGCCGGCGGCAGACCCCGATTCTCGGAGACTTGTGGTTAATTGGTTCATTGTTTGGGCGCAAAGACTACAACCGCACAAAACGCAATCTGGTCGTGCTGATTACGCCGCACATCGTCAAGGAAGGCATCGACTACGACCGGTTGACCAGTGCCCAGATGAACAAGGCCGCCGTCGCGAATGCGGACCTGTTCTTCGAGCGCGGGATTATCAAGGTGCTGCCGACGAAGGCCAAGCTGCGCAGCAAGTATCGGCCGACCGACGCAGCAATGAAAGAAGTGCGGGGAATCTCGGAAGACGCGGCGCCCACGACGTTGGAGCGCGGCACCTTACAGGGAGCGCAGTAGGCTGTGTCCGATCGGCGCGGAAATTTGCTCGGCGAAATCCTGGTTCGCCTGGGCCATGTCCACTCCGAGCAGGTGCAGGAAGCGCTCGAACTGCAGAAAATCCGCGCGAAACGCACCCGTATCGGCGAGCTGCTCATGGACGTCGGGTACTGCGAAGAAGACCACGTACTCGAAGCGCTGAGCGAGCAGTTCGACATACCGTTCGATCGCGAAATTCGCGGGTCGATGGATTCCGCGCTTACGACGAAGGCCCCGATCAATTTCATCCGCGAGTACCGCATGGTGCCGTTCAAGCAAAACGGAAGCTGCTTCTATGTCGCGGTCAACGATCCGGTGAACCTGCTGCCGCTCGACGACCTGCGGCTGCTGCTCGGCGGCGCGGTCGAACCGGTGCTTTGCCGGAATGACGATATCCAAAACGTGATCGATACGTACTTTGACCAGCAGGGCGAAAACGCGCGCGACATGATCGATAACATCGTGCTCGCCGGCGGCGAAGACGACGAAATCCAAACGCTCGATATGATGGACGCGGACCGCGACCTCCTCGATCTCGCGAACGAAGCCCCCATCATCAAGCTGATCAACCTGCTGATTTCCGGCGCGGTGAAAGAGCGCGCGTCGGACATCCATGTCGAGCCGTTCGAGCGCGAAGTCCGGGTGCGCTACCGCATCGACGGCGTGCTTTACGAGAAGTTGACGGTGCCGAAATCGCAACAGGCGGCTATCATCTCCCGCGTCAAGATCATGGCGCACCTCAACATCGCCGAACACCGCCTTCCGCAGGATGGGCGCATCAAGATTCGCCTGAGCGGCAAGGAAATCGATATCCGCGTATCGATCATTCCGATTGCGCACGGCGAACGCGTCGTGATGCGTATTCTCGAGAAGGGCAGTTTTCTGCTTGGTCTCGAAGACGTGGGTATGGACGAACACGACTTCAAGTTGTTCGACAAGCTTATCCAGAGTTCGCACGGAATCATCCTGGTCACGGGGCCGACCGGCTCGGGAAAATCGACAACGCTGTACGCGGGATTGCAGCGGGTGAGCTCGCCCGAACTCAATATCATTACGGTCGAGGACCCGATCGAATACCAGATGCAGGGTATCGGCCAGATTCAGGTGAAGCCAAAGATCGGGCTGACCTTCGCGGCGGGACTGCGCAGTATCCTGCGCCAGGACCCGGACGTGATACTCGTCGGCGAAATCCGGGATCTCGAGACCGCCGACATGGCGATTCAGGCATCGCTCACCGGCCACCTCGTGTTTTCGACGCTGCACACGAACGACAGCGCGGGCGCGATTACGCGGTTGGTGAATATGGGCATCGAGCCTTTCCTCGTGAGTTCCTCGACGCTCGCCATTCTCGCGCAGCGGCTCGTGCGCAACATTTGCAGGCACTGCCGCGAGGAATACGAGCCGGAGCTGGAAAGCTTGATGGAGCTTGGCCTCACGCGCGACCAGGCAATGGGGCGCACCGCGTTCCGCGGACGCGGCTGCGACCGCTGCCAGGGCCGCGGTTACTACGGCCGCACGGGCATCTTCGAGTTACTCATCATGACGCCGATGATACAGGACTTGACGTTGCGCGGTGTCGACTCGAACATTATCAAGCGCGAAGCCAAGAAGGCTGGAATGCGGACCTTGCGCGAGGACGGCGCTTCGAAAGTTTTCAAGGGCGTGTCAACGATCGAAGAGGTGATGCGCGTTACACGAGACGACGTGCTTCTCGAAGTGGCGGAGTAGCCCGATGGGCGTGTTCGAGTACGAGGCGATGGCCAAGTCCGGCAAGTCGGTGCGCGGCGTGATTGATGCCGACACGCCGGCGGCGGCCCGCCGCAAGCTGCGCGAACAAGAGCTGTACCCCACCAAGTTGTCGCAGTCGGACGCGAAGGCGGCGGCAGGCGGCGGTCCGGTCGTGGAAGAGCGCGGCACATTGGTCGGCCGGATATCGCAACGCGATATTTCGCTGATGACGCGCCAGCTTGCCGTGTTGTTGCAGGCGGGCATGCCGCTGGTCGAGGCCCTCGGCGCGCTTATGGAACAAACCGCGAACCCGCGCTTGCGCAAGACCATTTTCGCAGTACGCGACAAGGTGAACGAGGGCGTCACGTTGGGCGACGCGTTGTCCGCGCACAAGCGCATCTTCTCCGAGTTGTACATCAACATGGTGCGCGCCGGAGAGCAGAGCGGCGCGCTCGAGAGCGTGTTGTTCCGCATCGCGGACATTACGGAGCGGGCGGACCGTCTGAAGCGCAAAGTCACGTCGATGCTCGCGTACCCCATCCTGATGGCGCTGGTCGGTATTTCGATCGTAACGTTCATGATGACGTTCGTGGTCCCGAAGATCGTGCGCATATTCACCGCGCAGAAACGGGAATTGCCGTTCATTACCGAACTGATGATTAACACCAGCCAGTTCATACGCGACTGGTGGTTCCTGTTGGTCGGCGGAGCGATTGGAGTTTACGTGTTGTGGCGGTTCTGGGTGTCGCGTCCTGAAGGGAGGCTGCGTTGGGACCGGTTCAAGATGAAGCTGCCGCTGGTCGGTCCGTTGTACATCAAGATGATCAGCACGCGGTTCGCGCGTACGCTCGGCACGATGCTGCAGAGCGGACTCACGATGATGAACGCACTCGACGTGGTCAAATCGGTGCTGGGAAACAAGGTGGTCGAAGCGTCGATGGACGACGTGAAATCGGGGGTGCGCCGCGGACGCGACCTCACGGTGCCGCTGCGGGAAACGGGCTTTTTCCCGCCGATGCTGCTGCACATGGTCGAATTGGGCCAGCGCAGCGGCGAAATCGAGAACATGCTGATCAAAGTTGCAGACACCTATGACGAAGACATCGAGATGACGGTGGACGGGATTGTGAGTCTGCTCGAACCGATGATGATTTTGATCATGGGTGTCTTTGTCGGGTTCCTGGTCATGTCGATACTGTTGCCCATCTTCGATATCAGTTCGGGCATGTAGAGAGGAGATCGAGAAATGAAAACACATCGGACGGCCGCGCGGCGCCGCGGCGAAACCGGTTTCACGCTCATCGAACTTATGGTGGTGATTGTGATCATCGGCATGCTCGCGGCCATTGTCGTGCCGCGATTTATGGGTGCGGCGGGCAAGGCGGCGCAGACTTCGGCGCGCGCGCAGATCAGCTCGTTCAAGACGGCGCTGCAATTGTACAAGCTTGATAACGTTCGCTATCCGACAACGAGCGAAGGCTTGGAGACACTCATTAAAAACGCGTCCGGCAAGAACTATTTAAACGACGTCGAGACGTTGCCGAAAGACCCATGGGGCAACGCGTACCAGTATACGTGTCCCGGGCAGAACGGGCGCGATTTCGACATTGTGTCGCTCGGCGCGGACGGCGCCGCGGGCGGCGAGGGTGAGAACGCGGACGTGCAGAGCTGGAACCTGCAACAGCAGAACTGACGTTGCGATAGCGTGCCCCATGTATCCGGCGACATTAATCGGGTCCGCGCGCGCGAGGAGAAACTGTATCAATAGAGGCGGGTTGTGCACGCGCGAAGGTTACACACTCATCGAACTCATGTTCGTGGTGTTCATTATCGCGCTCGTCCTCAGCATTGCGATGCCGAGCCTGATGCCCGCCATGTTGTCTTCCCAGCTTGAAGGTTCCGCGCGTCACCTGGCCAATTACGGGCGCTCCGTCATCGCGTACAGCGCGCTCAATCACGAACCCGTCACCGTGCGCGTCGATTTGGCGAACGGCGAGTACTACTGCCTGAAGTGGTCGGAGGAAGACCTCGCGATACAGTCGGGCCTGCAGTCCGCCGGGTTGTCCGGCATCGAGGGCAAGAACGATATGGGGCTGACGCGGGACCCCAACAAGCAGGCGGACGGCTTGTCGACGGGCACCGGCAGCGAGATGACGATTCAGGAGTTGATGTCCGTCGGCACGCCGGAGGACCTCGAATTTCAGCGTGACGAGGTGCAATACGAATTGGATCAGATTTTCCAGCGGTCGTTGATTGCGCAGGCCCGGAATGTACCGACGGAGAGCGTGGTGAGCGATGTCGATCCCTTGTTACAGAAGGAATTCTCGCTCACGCTGGAAGGCAAGGAGGAGCAGCGCGAGGAAGTGCAAGACGCGTTGATCGAACACGGTTATCTTCCTCCCGATATCGTGATCGAATCGATCCTGCTGAACGGGCAAGAAGTTTCGGAGGGCCCGATCGATATCGAGGTCACGCCGATTGGGCTCAGTCAGTCCGTGTCCTTCTTTTTGAGGGGCGCGAAGGACGAGTACTACACCGTGCAGTGGGACCCGATCACGGGCGGCGCGCACCTCATGCGGGGCAAGGAGGCGGGCTATGCCGAACCTGCGCTGCAATAGCACGTCCCGTGGGCGAAACGACACAGCGGGAATCGGGTATCGGGAATACGAGCAGGCTACCGTCAAGAATAGTGTTGCTCATTCTTGGTGTCTATCAATCCAAAATCCAAAACCCAAAATCGAAAATGCGCTGCGCCGGGGACCAAAGGGGACAAGCGCGGATGACGCGGGGTTCACGCTGGTCGAAATCATGATCGCGCTGGCGATTCTCGGGATGTCGCTATTCGTGCTCCTGGAAATGCACTACAACGCGGTGAACGCGCAGGCGCGGCTCGAGAACGAAATCCGCGTGCGCAACTTGCTGTCGTTGGCGGCGGGCATGTCCGAAGTCGAAATTGCCGTTGGCACATTGAAGGACACTCAGGAATTCGGCGACCGTTACCCCGGTTGGCGCTACGCGTTCGACGCGCAGGAAGTCGAGGCGTCGTCCACCAACAGCGGGCGGCAGACGGGAAGCGCGCCCGCGTTTCCAGGGTTGTACGATGTCCTTGTCACGATCGAGGACCCCGACAAGACGACATACGAACTCCGTTACTACACCGTGGTCAAGACGTTTGCGGGCGATCAGGCCGCGGCCGACGACGAAGAAGGCGAAGAGGGCGCCGAAGGCGAGGAAGGCCAAAGCGCCGGCGCGGCCCAACTATCGTCGGGGTCTACCGAATGATGCGCCGCGGTTTTACTTTATTGGAAGTGCTGGTCGCGATGACAATCCTCGTTCTCATCGTCGCGGTGGTGTACGCGAGTTTTGCGAGCGTAACGGACACCATTTCCGTCGCGCGCGTGCGTACGGAGGAGATGCGGCTGCGGCAGTTTCTCGAGCGCAGTCTTCGCACCAACCTGACGTCGGTCTATGTCGATCGCCGGTTCGAGCAGCAGGTATTTCAGTTCATTGGGACGAACGACGAGAACACGACCGGGCCGCGCGATTCGCTTCGGTTTGTGAGCACAAACCAGTTGATGGGCGGATTCGCATTGCCCGGCGATTTCAAGGAAGTGCGTTTCGAAGTGTTTGGCGGCGAAGAGGGGCGCGTGCAGCTCGGCGTGGACCGCGAGCGGATCGCGGAGTACGAACTCACCGACGAGACGCCCGACCAAGCGAAGCTCGAAGCGACGGAGACACCGTTGCTTGCATCGAACGCGCAGGCCGTGGACGCGGAGACTGGCAACATCGACGTTACCCAGACGAATACTACGAACCCGGACATTCCGGTGTATCAGGCGCCGTCGTGGTCTGTCCCGATTCGCACGTTTGACGTGACGTATTACGACGGCACCCAGTGGGTCGAGGAGTGGGACTCGCAGTTGCTCGGCAGTTTGCCGTGGTGCGTTCGCGTGCGCATCAACTTCGCGCGCACGGACCAGGAAATTCAGGCGGAGATCGAACAGAACATCGACATCGTGGAGAATCCGGACTTCGAGCTGGTCGTGCCTATTCCGCTGTCGCTGGGTCAAATCACCGACGGTCGATCGCAGGCCGCTTTGGAAGAAGCCGGTGAAGAGGGCGGCGAACAGACGCAGGGGCAGACTGAAGGCGGCGCCGCTGCCGAGGGTGCGGCGGAGAGTGATTCCGCGGCCGCGAGTAGTTCCGGCACGTCGCGGTCAGGCCGGACCGGGTCGGGCAGAATCTCCGGCCGTGGCGCCCCTGGGCGGACGCCGGGAATCGGCAGTGGCAGCAACATCTTTGGCGGACGAGGTTCAACCCGATCGGCACCCGGTGGCGGCCGCGGCGGTCTGGGAAGTCGTTTGGGCCAATGAACGCGATACACAGACATGGACGGAACGACGACGGCGTAGCCCTTCTGCTATCGCTGTTGTTCATCGTATTGTTGACCGTGCTCGTCGTCGAATACGCGTACGAGACGCAGGTGGACACGTCGCTGGTGGCGGCGAACTTGTTGGACTACCAGGCGCAAGTAGCCGCGAAGTCCGCAATCGCGATGGGAGTGTCAGTCCTGACGGCCGATGCAATGGCGTTGCAGTCCGCGGGCGAGCCCGGCGTGTCGCAGGCGCCCCAGATTGGTTCGGGCACGGCGGACGATCCGACGGTTGGCGGCGCGACGTTCGATAGCTTGGACGAGATGTGGGGCTACGGCATCCCGTTTCAAAGTATCAATAAGGCAATCATGCAGTGTTCGATCGATGATGAATACGGCAAGATCAATCTCAATGCGTTGCTCGATTCCCGCACGCAGGAGCCAAACGAAACGCTGGAGAACGCGCTTCGATTCTTGTTCGAGGCTCGCGGCGCCGAAGAAGACCCGACCGACGCCATTCTCGATTGGATCGATTCCGACGACGAAACGCGCCCGAATGGCGCGGAGACGGACTATTACCAGTCTCTCCTGACGCCGTATCCGTGCAAGAACGCCCCGCTCAGTTCCGTCGAGGAACTCATGCTCATCCGTGGGGTCACGCCGGCGCTCTATTTCGGTGACATCGATCTTGAGCAACTGCCGTTGTCAGAGGTACTCACTGTGCACGGCCACCGCAACGGCCGCGTCAACATCAATACCGCCGAGGCGGAAACGCTTACGGCGATGGGCGATTCGTTGAGTATTCCGGGGCTTGCCGAACTGGTGATAGAGGAACGGCAGCGGTCTCCGTTCTCGAGCAACGCGGAATTGCAGCAACGCGGTATAATGCCCGCGCAGCCCAGCACTCCGGGCGGGGAATCGGGTGCGCGTGCGGCTCGCCCGTTCACGGTATCGAGTTCGTCGTACCGGCTTTACGGCAATGGGATTTGCGGTGACAGCCGCGTGCGCATCGAGGCCTTCTTGACGCGCGACCCGAGCGCGGGCGTCGACGGCATTCGTATCACCGAGTGGAAGGAACTTCGATGAAATTGTCTTCGCGCGTGGGCGCGTTCGAAATTGCCGGAAACGAAGTGCGGCTTGCCGTCGTGCAAACGGGCGGCGCGCAACCAACGCTGCTTGAATGGCACGTCGCGGCGCTGGCGTACGACACCGTAGAAGAGCTCGCGGAAGCGTTCATGGCCGCGGTACAGAAAATCCTGGCCGAGGTTAAAGCGCGTCCCGCGCTGTTCGTTTTGTGTATCAACAGCGCGAACATGGTCGTGCGCACGCTCACGGTGCCGTTCCGCGGCCATGCGCGTGTTACGGCTGCCGTCCCTGTCGAGCTTGAACCCACGCTCGCGTTTCCCATCGACGACCTGATCATCGATCACACCGTGATCAAGGAAGCGCCGGGAGAAACCACGGTGCTCGTTGTCGCAATCAAGCAGTCCATCCTCGAAGACCAGATCAGCGAGTTCGCGGCGGCGGGTGTGAACATCGAGGGAATCAACCTCGATGTTGCCGGATTGTCGACGTTGTGGCTGGCGGGCCGGCGCAAGCCCGCCGGGCTGCATGCCCAGTTGCACATTCGCGACGACGGCGCGATTTTTGCCGCGATTCATGGCAGGAAACTCGTCTACTTCCGGCACTTGGCGGCGACGGCGGAGCGCGCGATTTCCGATCCCCGCGCGCTGTCACGCGACGCGCGCAACACGCTGCGTGCGTTCGCCACGTCCTGGTCGGGCGAGGAAGCCGTCGAGGATTTGACGGTCACGGGCATCGAGTTCGACAGCGTGTCGCGCGAAGAGTTTGAAGATGGACTCAATGTCCCGGTGGTCTACGCGAATCTTGCCAAGAATGTTCGCGGCGCCGAGAAAGCGGTCGCGCGCCTCGTCGGCGTAGCAGTCGGCGATGGGACTGGCCTCGAACCACCCAACCGCTGGGAAGCGGCCGCGGGTGCGGCCGCGGCCGCGGCCGGTAGCGGAGTTTTCTTCGAGTTGCGCAAGGGCCCGCTCGCTCCGGCGAACGTGTTCGCCGGAATGCGGCCGCGCCTGTTGGGCAGCGCCGCTATGCTTTTCGTTACCTTGGCGGGAATCGCGGGATATTGTGCGGCCCAATACCAAAACAATATCGCCGAGACGGAGCGGATCGGGGCGGAGATTTGGTCTATCTACGCTGCGACGTTTCCCGACGCGGAGGATGCCAAGGAACGGCCCGAGGGCGACGTGGGCGGGCAATTGTCCATGGAGCTGCTCGAAGCCCGACAAAAGGAAGCGGAGGAATCGGCGTCACGACTATCGGCGGAAATGCTGGCGCGGCCGCCGCTGCTGGCAATCATCAAGGAATTGGCCGACACGTTTCCGAGCGGCAAAGTCGTGCTCTCGCAGATTCAAGTCCGCGACGCACGGGGCGGTTCCCAGTCGCTGGTCGTAGAAGGCGAAATCGTGGACACGGCCGGGTTTAACGAAGCCGTGGACAAGCTAAAACAATCGGCAACCTTCAAACTGGACGACGATCCGACGCTTGCGACGAAAGAGGGCAAGACGTTCTTCCGGATGCAGGCGACGATTTAGGGGCGGATGGGCACATGGCGAAAGTAAAACTACAACCGCGCGAACGTATGGTGCTTGTTCTCGGCGCGATCGGCGTCGCTGTGATTGGAGCGTACGGAATTTCGCAGGGGCCGTACCAAGCGTACAAAAAGTCCATCGAACAGGTGGCGCAAGCCCGAGAGCGGCTCAATCTCGCAAAGATTCTTCAAGCTACCGTAGAACGCGACCGAAAAAAGCAGGAAGCCGTCCAGGCCAGGATTGCAAAGGCCGGTCAATTCAACCTGTTCACCGAAGTCGACAAAGCGGTCAAAGACCTGAAACTTGGTGCCCGGTGTTCGATGCGAAGCAACCGGGGCAGTTCGACACCCGGGCAAGAAAGCAGTTCGGTCGAAATCACTCTCAATGGGGTATCGAATCAAGAGCTGGTCGATTTGCTCCACCGCGTCTACGACACCGGTCGATTTGTCTACCTCAGCCAAATGCTTTACTTGCGTCCCTCCCAAGACGCCAAGAGCCTTGACTGCCGCTTGACGTTCGTCGCTCCTCAGGCGTAGGCCCGCCCCATTCGGGCCGGCAGATCTCTTTACACAATTTACCCACATGCCCGCGCCGTTTGTCGCCGCAATTACTTGACTTTCCGTCACTTCTGCGGGACAATTGTCCTCGGAAGGTGTGGTCATCCGGGGACGCAGATGGGGTGCCGAACCGTCGTAACTTGGGCATTTGTAATCGGTTGCCGAAGGGCGCGTAAGCGTTGCGTTAAGGCTGTCCCGTTGGCCATTTGCCGTGAGCGAGTAGGCTTGGTGGTGTGAGCCGCGCGAGGGGTCGTGTTGGAAGCTCTGGATACCACGGAACAAGACATGCCGCGTTGGCAAGTTGCGGGCGAATAATCTATTGACAAATTCAGTTATAAATGTAATGCCATCAATGACCATTAGCATTATTTACATTGACTTTCAACGCGTTGAATGGTACAGTTAAATTGCTGAACGGCTGAGGATCGAACCGTGGCGACCACAACACAACCTCCAGGCCCACCGACGACCGGTGGGGGCTACAAGACTTTCGGGCAAAGCCTTGTCAGCCGCGGCATTATCACGCAGAAGCAGCTTGACGAAGCGGTCCACAAGCAGCAGACCTCGATGGGGCAGCGCAAGCTGGGCGAGATACTCGTCCGGCTGGGCTATATCAGCAGAAGCCATATCTCCGAAGGGCTGGCCGATCAGCTCGGCATTCCCATCATTCGCCTGTCGGACCGCGAGATTCCTGAACGCATTCGCAACATGGTCGATCCGCAGATCGCCACTCTTTATAAGGTTATGCCGATTGGCGAAGAGCATGGGGCGCTGCTTCTGGCCACTGCCGATCCCACAAACGTGCAGACATTCGACAATCTCGAACGACTGCTCGATCGCCGTGTCGTCCCGCAATTGACGACGCCGGAAGAAATCAAGGTAGCGCTCGCGAAGTACTACGGACTGAACGAGAAGACGGTCGAATCGATGCTGTCGACGGTCAGCAGCGCGAGCACGCTCAGCACGCTGAGCACGATGTCTAACGTGAGTTCGATGGCCTCGTCGATGAGCAGCATGGGCAGCAGCGTTTCCGGAAGCGACATCAGCCTTAGCAGCATCTCGATGGATAGCGTTGACTTCAACGACAGCATCTCCGTGACAAAGCCGGCGGGCGGCGTGGTGACGCAGGACGACGACGACGACAGCGACAGCCCGGTGGTGCGGTACATCAATCACCTGATTCTCGAGGCGTTCCGCCTCCGCGCGTCGGATATTCACGTCGAACCCGGCAAGTTCGATGTCAAGGTGCGGTATCGCATCGACGGTATCCTGCATTTGATGCCGACGCCGCCCAAGCGCGCGCAACCCTCGATTATATCGCGGTTGAAGATCATGTCCGGCATGGACATCTCCGAGCGGCGCATCCCGCAGGACGGCCGCATCAAGATTGCCCTGGGCGGCAAGATGGTCGACCTGCGCGTGAGCGCGCTGCCTGCCGTCTACGGCGAGAGCGTCGTAATGCGTATCTTGGACAAGAGCGGCCTGCTCCTCGGCATGGGCCAACTCGGGTTTGCGCCAGAGGACCAACGCCGCTGGGAAGAACTGCTTGGCCAGGCCACGGGCGTTATTCTTGTCACCGGCCCGACCGGCTCGGGCAAGACGACGACGCTATACGCGTCGCTGCATCAGCTCAATCAGACGGACGCGAAACTCGTCACCGTCGAGGACCCGGTCGAATACCAGTTGCGCGGCATCAACCAGGTGCAAATCAACCACGATATTGGGTGGAATTTCGCCCGCGCGCTCCGTGCCATTTTCCGTCAGGACCCCGATATCGTGATGGTCGGTGAAATTCGTGACCAGGAAACGGCGGAGATCGCGATCAAGGCGGCGCTCACCGGCCACCTGGTTTTCTCGACGCTTCACACCAACGACGCGCCCGCGGCGATTATTCGTCTCGTCGATATCGGCATTCGCCCCTTCCTCGTGGCGTCAGGCATCCGTGCGGTGTTGGGCCAGCGGCTGGTGCGCACAATCTGCACGGCGTGCAAGGAACTTTACAAGCCAACCGATTTCGAAAAGGAGCGGTTGGCGATGAAAATCGACTGGAACAAGGTTGAAGTTTTCCACGGCAAGGGGTGCGACAACTGCAACCATACCGGGTATTCCGGCCGCGTCGGCGTGTACGAACTCATGCTGATGAACGACGAGTTGCGCCAGATGATTATGCACGGGTCGCCTGCCGGCCCGCTCCGGCGCAAGGCGCGTCTGGAAGGCATGACCACCATGCGCGAAGACGGTTGGAAAAAGGTGCTCAACGGTATTACCACCGTGGAAGAATGCAATCGCGTGACCGCGGTGGACGAGCCACTGGTGCGGGAAACGGCTGCGTCCGCGTAGCGAAGGAGACTGCCTGACATGGCGTACGAAATGGTGAGTTTGCTGCGGATGCTGATCGACCGTGACGGGTCAGACTTGCATCTCGCGGTCGAGAACCCGCCGGTGGGCCGCGTGCACGGGCACTTGCAGTACTTCGGCGAAGACCCGCTCACGCCGGACGACACCGAGCGGCTCATGAAATCGATCGCATCGGTCGACAACCAGCAGGAACTGCAGGAAGTCGGTGGGTCTGACTTTGGGTTTGCGTTCGAGGATATCGCCCGGTTCCGCGTATCGATCTTCAAACAGAAAGGCTGCGTGGGCCTCGTATTGCGGCTCATTCCGCGAAAGATTCTGACCTTCGAGGAGATTGGCCTGCCGAAAAGTCTGCAGCCAATCATCACCCAGCCGCGCGGCTTGATCCTGGTCACCGGCCCGACGGGTTCGGGCAAGAGCACGAGCCTCGCCACGATGATCGATTGGATCAATACCAACTTCGACCACCACATCATCACCATCGAGGACCCGATCGAGTATTACCATACGCACAAGCGCAGCATCATCACGCAACGCGAAGTCGGCGTGGACGTGCCAACCTTCGCGGAAGCGCTGCGGCGCGCGCTGCGTCAGGACCCCGATATCATTCTGGTCGGCGAAATGCGCGACCTCGAGACCATCGGCGCCGCGGTGACCGCGGCCGAGACCGGTCACCTGGTGTTTGGCACGCTGCACACCACGGGCGCGGTCCGCACGATCGACCGTTTGGTTGACGCGTTCCCGACGAACCAGCAGGAACAGATTCGCACGCAGCTTGCCGGTAACTTGAAGTCGATCATTTCGCAGACGCTGGTCCCCCGCAAGAGCGGGTTCGGGCGCGTCGCCGCCTTCGAGGTGATGATTACGACGCCGGCCATTCAGAACCTGATCCGCGAAAACAAGTCGTACCGCATCACGTCCGCGATCCAGACGGGACACAAGTACGGCATGAACCTTCTGGACGAACACCTGCTCGCGTTGTACCGCAAGGGCATCATCAAATACGAAGACGCCCTCGGCCGCGCGCAGATGGCCGACGACTTCGAGGCGAGCGCCCGGGCAATGGCGCCGGAAGGTGAAATCATCCCGACAAAAGCCAAACAGCAATCGATTACCCGCTAACGCGAGGCTACGGACACCATGGCCACGATGAAAGAAAGAGCGTTAGGCGACATCCTGGTAGACCAGGGCGTCATCAGTCCGCTCGAGCTCGACGAAGCCCTGCAGCGGCAACGCCTCACGGGCGACATGCTGGGCCGCGTGCTCGTTCGCATGGGCCTGTGCGAAGAGCAGGACGTCATCGACGCGCTCGGCATGCAGTCCGGCATGGAGAAAGTGGACGTCACCAAGCTCAAAGTGGCGGACGAGATACTGCGCAAGGTCGAGCCGGACGTTGCCAAGTTCTACATGATTGCGCCCATCCGCGAAAAAGACGGAAAGCTGATGGTTGCGATGGCAAACCCGATGGACCTCGGCGTGCTTGACACGATCTCGCAACTTACCGGACAAGAGATCGTCGGCGCGATCAGCAATCCGCAAGATGTGTCGGTGTTCATCAAGAACAACTACGCATTCGACACGGAGAACATCGAATCTACCCTGAAAGAACTCATCGAGCGCGTCGGCGACGCCGAACTGACGCTCGAAGAACTTGGCACGCAGGAGATCGTGGGCGACATAGACAACCTCGTCCAACTTGCGCAAGAGCCCGAAGTCATTAAAATCGTGAACCTGGTCCTGCTCGACGCCATCACGAAGCGCGCCTCGGATATTCACTTCGAGGTGTACGAGGAAGACTTCCGCATCCGTATCCGCATCGACGGCGTGCTGCACGAAATCACCAGCCCGCCGAAGGCATTGGCGCTGGCGCTCACCTGCCGCATCAAGATCATGTGCAGCATGGACATCGGCGAACGTCGCCTGCCGCAGGACGCGCGCATCGAGCTTAAGATCGGCGATTCGGAAGTGGACATCCGCGTCGCGACGTTGCCGACGTTGTACGGCGAAAGCGTCGTGATGCGTATTCTCGACCGCACGACGGTAAAGGTCGACATCGAGAAGCTGGGCTTCGAGCCGAACCAGTTGACGGCGATCAAGACGTGCATCGCGAGGCCGAACGGTATCTTCCTGGTCACCGGCCCGACCGGTTCCGGCAAGACCACCACGCTCTACGCGTGCCTCAATGAACTCAACGAAGTCGCGGTAAAGATCATCACGACGGAAGACCCCGTCGAATTGAAAATGGACCGGGTGGTCCAGGTGCAGGTCCGCGAGGAAGTGGGCCTGACGTTTGCCGCGTGCCTGCGCTCGATTCTGCGTCAGGACCCCGACATCGTGATGGTCGGTGAAATCCGCGACCTCGAGACCGCGCAAATCGCCGTCGAAGCGTCGCTCACCGGACACCTGGTGCTGAGCACGCTCCACACGAACAGCGCGTCCGAGACCATTACACGCCTGCTCGATATGGACCTCGAACCGTTCCTTATCACGTCATCGCTAACGGCCGTGCTTGCGCAGCGCCTTGTCCGCGTCGTGTGCCGGCACTGCCGCAAGCCGTACAAACCCGACATCGAAGAGATGGAACTGCTTGGCCTTCCGGAAGACTACCGGAAAGCGCCGAATCTCGCCTTCTGGAAGGCGGACGGCTGCCCGGCGTGTGACTACATCGGGTACATGGGCCGCGTAGGCCTGTTCGAGTTGCTTACGGTCGACGAGCCGCTGTGCGATCTCATCAACCAGCGCGCACTCGCGTACGAAATCCGCAAGTACGCGCGCCGCAAACAGGGCATGCGCACCTTGCGCGAAGAGGGCATCATCAAGTGTCTGAAGGGTATTACGACCACGGACGAGATTCTCGCGCACACCGACAAGTTTGACGATTAGGGCAGGTCAAAACCGACGGAGATTGACCGATGAAGTTCGCATACAAAGCGATGAACCGCGACGGCAAGGAAGTGTTTGGCGTCATCGAGTCGGATTCGCAGGCGCTGGCGATCAACGACGTCAAGGGCCTCGGGTTGTTCCCGACCGTCGTCCGCGAAGCCAGCAAGGCCGACGAACGCCGCGCCCGCAAGGCCAAGAAGGGACCGGGCGAGTTTTACATCGGCGGCATCAAGGTCAAGCAGCTTGTGGTCATGACGCGCCAGTTGTCTACGCTGATCGACGCCGGCCTGCCGCTGTTGCGCAGCCTGAACATTCTGATTGCGCAGCAAAAGGCCTCGAAACTGAAAGACGTGCTGCGCGAAATCTCGTCCGACATTCAAAGCGGCTCGACGTTCTCCGACGCGCTCTCGAAGCACACCAAGTACTTCGATCGGCTGTACGTCAATATGGTCCGTGCCGGCGAGGTCGGCGGTATGCTCGAAGTCGTGTTGCAGCGCCTGGCGATATTCATGGAACGGCGCCAGGCCCTCAAGCGCCGCGTCAAGGGCGCAATGATCTACCCAATCGCCGTGCTGACCATCGCCGCGGCAATCGTATGGTTTCTGCTGACGTACATCGTCCCGGAATTCGCGCAAGTGTTCCAGGATTTCGGCGCCAAACTCCCCGCGATGACGCTAATCCTGATCGACATTGGAGACTTCTGCCGGTTCAAGTGGTGGATTATCTTGTTGACGATTACCACTACGCTTAACGTGATCAAAATCTTGTCCAAATTTAAGTTGACCAAACGCATCATGGACCGCATCGTGCTCAAGCTGCCGCTCGTCGGCGACCTGGTCACGAAAGTTGCCGTGGCGCGGTTCGCGCGCACCCTCGGCACGCTCATCACGTCCGGCGTGCCCATCCTGCAATCGCTGAAGATTACGAAAGAAACCATCGGAAACGAGGTCATCGAAAACGCCATCCAGAAGGTGCACGACAGCATCAAGGACGGCGACACGATCGCCGCGCCGCTGGACGAATCGAAGGTGTTCCCGGCTATGGTCGTGAACATGATCGACGTCGGCGAAGAGACCGGCAGCCTCGATTCGATGTTGATGAAGGTGGCGGACATTTACGACGCCGAAGTGGAGGCCGCGGTGGAAGCCATGCTGCGGCTGATGGAACCAATCATCATTATCGTCCTCGGCGGAATCATCGGGTTCATCGTCATCGCGCTGTACCTGCCGATCTTCTCGCTGGCGGACGCTATCAGTGGACAGTAAAAAAGGAGCCGCGCGCGGGGTCGGGCCGCGCCGCGCAAAGGAGACTATAGCCATGAAACGCAGCTACGGGTTTACGTTGGTCGAGTTGCTGGTGGTGATCGCGATCATCTCGATCCTCGCCGGCATCGTAATCCCCAATGTGCCCAAGTACATCAACAAGGCCCGCGCCACGCGCGCCTTCGCGGAGATCAAGGGCATTGATTTGGCGACGACAAAGATGCTCGTCGACGCCGGCCGAACCGATTTCACGAGCGGTTTTTTCGCTACGTGGCCGAACCAGGGGTTCATTCCCGCAATGGACGTGAACGGCACCTATCAGACCGTATTCTACTTGCTGCTTCGCAAGGGCAAGTACGCTGAAGCCGATCCGCAGTGGCCCGGCGGCGTGTCTCTCAACGAAGAAGTCCGGCGCAAACTGGGTGACAGCTACATGGAATTGGGCAAGGATCCATGGGGAAGCCTGTATCATTTCGCCCCCGGTCCGTTTAACTTTGACTGGGACGGTTCCGGCCCGCCGTTCAAGGTGCCGTTCCGAATCTACCAGCCGGACTTGTCCGTGCCCGGAAGCGCGGCGACGGATGACAGTGCATGGAACCCCGGCGCCATTCGGTTCGACGTCGTCGATCCGGACGACCCCACCGGTCCAACGCTGGACGTTGGCTGGCCCGCGCCGCGCAAGCAGACATTCTACGTGTGGTCGGACGGGAAAAACCGCACGTCCAACCAGCAGTACAACCAGGGTTACTTCTCCGATCCCGCCGAAGTCGGACTCGACTTTATCGGCGGCGGCGACGACATCAACAACTGGGACGGCGACAACAGTTGGGAAGGCTTCTATAACTAGGCAGGGCGACCTGTGACGCGCAGACGCATGGCGAACATGAACGCGAAACGACATAACCGCTTCGGCTACACGCTGACGGAACTGCTCATCGTGCTGGCGATCCTCGCGATGCTTTCCGGGCTGGCGATCCCCGCCGTCGTGAAGATCGGCGGGTTCCTCAGCAAGAAGAGCGACGCGGCCGCGCGCGATCTGTACGGCGTGCTGCGCGCCGCGCGCATCAGCGCGATTTCGTACCGAAAAGATACCGCGGTCGTGTACGTCGTTCATTGGCGGCCGGACAATTACAGCAACGGGCAGTCGTACATCATCGACGGGTACAGCATGGCAACCCGGGCGACGAAAGAGCAGGTCGCGTTCATTCTGAACCCGCCAACCGTGGTTGTCGACAATGCCGCGTATCAAGACTTGGAGAATTCCCTCGCGGCGTTCGCGGCCCGGCTCAACGACCAGTCCATCCAGGAGGACGACGTGTTCATCCTCCCGCAGGAGACGCAGGCGCGATTCCGTGCGATGCCAAACAATACCGCCGTCATCGGTCACTTGACCGCGCAGGAAGAACAGACGCTGGCCGCGACCGGCTTTGTCGACGTGCCGCCGCAGTCGCTCGCCGAGTTTGTGGACGGGACCAACGATCCGGAAGGACGGTACCGCGGACTGCATTCGCGCGGCATGCGCACGATTTACATGTTTCGCGAGCGCGACGCCGACGGTTTCCTGGAACCGATCGCCGCGGAGATCACGATCGATCCCGCCGCGGCGCCGCTGTCCAACGCGTTTCCCGCCCACGTGTTCTTGCCGACCGGCGAGTTGAGCGTCCCGGGCGACAGCCTGGAGCCGTGGAAGGAGCGCATCACGATCGCCGTCGGCGCATCTCCCGACGCGCCGCTGGAAGACCGGTTTACCGTAGCCCCGAACGAGGGACCTCAACCCGTGATGGCGGCGCCCGCTCGGATCGAAGTGTACCGCTCGACAGGGCGGATCCAAATCGGATCGTAGGAGTCAGTTCGCAGTGTGGTTTAAGAAAGTATGCGACAACGGCGGGTTCTCGCCGGTGGAAGTGTTGATCGCGATGGGCATCCTCGCGATAGGCGTGATGGCGGTGGTGCGCCTGTTTCCAACGGGCCTGGCGTTCACGCGCCAGGCGCAGGAAAAGACCAGAGCGGTCGAACTCGCCGAGAACAACATCGCGCGGCTGCGCATGTCCGGCGCCAGCAACCTGCTGGGCGTCGCGCAGGCCGGGTCGCTCTACGGCAACGTCGCCATGGCCAATGCGCAGTATCTCGGCATGGGTGGCCACGTCGAAACGACGGACATTATCGATGGGTACTCCGCGGCGGTGCGCCGCGTTAACGGCTCGGGAGAACACGCGTTGGTGCGCGTCACGTTTTCGGTGGACATGGCCGACGGGCGGCGCGAAAACTTCGTCACGTACGTAACGGATTATTGATGACAGCGCGGACGAGGCGTGCCATGCATTATCGCGACGCAAAAGGCGGGTTTACGCTCACCGAACTGCTCGTGTCGACGGCGATCTTTGCGATCCTGATGACGTCGATCGGCGCCCTGTTCGTGGCGAGCCTGAACGCCGTCAAGTCCGGCTACCAGTCGCAGAAGGTCTACGAAGACGCGCGCGGCACGTTCAACGTCATTCAACGCGATCTCACAACCGTGTTCACCTCGCGCGATTTCGGCCAGTACTACCAGTTCTACGGCAACGAATACGGCATGATGATGGTCGGCCTGCTCCAGCTTCGCGACGCGAGCGGCCGCGATTACACGCGCATCGGCCGCATCACCTATGTCATCTACCCCGTCGTGCTGCGCGGAGGCGACAACGCGTTCTACGTCACCGAACCGTTCGCGATCGACTACGCAAAAGAAGTCGGCGTGACCGACACCGGCCGCGCGCCTGACTTCCACCAAACCCGCGGCGTGCGCTTCGCCGGCAACGATCCCAATTCGGACGCGGGCAGCCGCGAAGTCGCCATATGCGCCCTCGTGCGCTACGTCGAACCCGGTGTCTCCGAACTCGACGCGTATCCGTTCAATTGGGACGATTTGATCGACGAGACGGAGAACAATCCCGAGTTTCCCGCCACCAGCAGTCCGGAGTCGCTCCGCTCGCAGTTGAACGATTCGCTCGAAGTATCGAACACCCTGAGTTTGAGCCCGTCGAACGATCTGCGCATCCTCGGCCGTCTCGACAGCGCGCGCGACCAGATGTTTGCCGCGAAGAAGCGCGACCTGTGGTTGAAGATGCTGTCGTGCCAGAAGTATTGGATACCGCGGCTCGTGGGCGGCCAGGCGCTGCTGCCGAACCCGTGGGGCCGCGTCGATCCGAACTCCGGCGCCGTCACCGAGCGGTGCTGGTTGCGGGGCGGCAGCACCGTTTCCGTCGTCGATCCGCGCGACTTCGTCGCCGTCGAAAACATTGGCGTGTTCACGCCGCAAGATTACTGGACCACGTGGCCGTTATTGGCCTATCGCGCCGACGGCGGATACAAACCGTTCTTCGAGTTTGGCCGCATCACCGCGGACACGTCCGTGGACCTCATGCCGTTCTGGAACTCGAACCGCCAGTCGTACGCGGGCAACATTCAATTGCCAAACGATGGCGTCGACAACGATCAGGACGGGCTGGTCGACGAACCGGGCGAACGCCTGGTGGTTGCCGGCATGACCGATCCGGCCATCTTGCTTTTGGACCCGAACGCATACGAAAGCGATGGGCGGGACAACGACGCGGATGGGCAGATCGACGAACCGGGCGAGACGTTCGTCAATCCGATCGAACAGGACGGTCTCGACAACGACGGCGACGGTACGATCGATGAGCCGGGCGAAACGATCGACAGTTTCAATCTGCCCACGGACGCGAGCGTACCCGATGGTGTGTTCACCGCCTATGGGTCGCCGTTGCAGCCGCGTTTGCCCGAAGCGGTGATGGTGCGCATTCCGATGGTGTTCGATCCGGCCTATCTGAGGGCCCCGAACTTCGAACGATCGATGGAACTGTTGATTGAAGTGCCGACCGCCTACACGCGGTCGCAGTTGGCATACGAACAACCTTAGTTCGCTCGGTGTAAGGTGTGGGCCGGTCCGCCGGAGAGACATCCCGCGGGCCAGGGTTGAGAGCAAGGAACGCGAATGAGCCGTATGTTCAAAGGTCCGGGCCGGTTGGCGGAACGCCAGCGCGCCCAAACGTCCGAAACCGGCAAATCCGATTTTGGATTTTGGATTTTGGATTTTGGATTGCGCCGCGCGCGCGTTGCCGGGGCGCCCGGCTTCTTTGGGTCGTTTAGGTCCTATATGTCGTTTGAGGGGGCCAAAGGACCTATAGGACGAAAAGGACCTGAAGGACACGCGGCAGTTTCGGGCCGCCGCGGCCCCTTGCTCGAAGGCCCGCAATCCAAAATCCAAAATCCAAAATCCAAAATCCGTTGCGCGTTTCCGCAAGGCGAAGGCCTCGCCGAATCGTCCGGCGCGGCGCTGATCATTTCGGTCGCGATTTTCGCGGTACTGCTGTTCATCGGACTGACATTCTGGTCGTCGTCGCGCATCGAACACAGCGCGGCGGTGCGCCACCAGGAAGGCTACCGCGCCGAACTGCTCGCGAGCGCGGGCCAGGCGCTCGCCGTGTCGCACCTGCGCCTCGACAAAAAGTGGCACCCGACCTACACGTCAATCGATCACGGCTGGAACACCGTTTTCAATGGTGCGTGGCTCGCAGGAAAACCGTGGGCCTTCAAACCCGACGCGTTCGGGACCCGCGTGCTCGACCGCACGTGGACGAGTTGGGCCGGTGGTACGCCGTACAAGCGCATTCCCTACATTGATTACTGGGCCGACGTGAAGCTGCAGGAGGCCGAGCTCGACCTGCTGATCCAGCGCGCGCTCTTTGTCGACGGCATCGACGGCATCGACAACGACGGCGACGGCAACATCGACGAAGCGGACGAAATCCGCGAATCCCTTGGTAGTGCGCTCGCCCAGATCAAGAACCCGCTGTTTGTGCCGCGGTTCCAAATCGATCCGGACGATCTCGACGACCCGTCGATCCGCGCGTTGCTCGATCAGCAGTACGCGTTCGCAACGACCGGCGATCCCGGCGACAGCGATTTCCTTGCCGCGTTCGACTTCCCTGTCCAGTACGCGTACAACTTCACGAGCTTCGACACCGCGTTTGACGATCCGTTGAACATTCCCGATGCGGACTACGATCCGTTCGCGGCGGGCTGGCCCGCGCGCGTGGTGACGCCGCAACAGAAAATCAACGCATGGGCCGACGTGGACAGCGACGGCGACGGGCTGCGCGACGCCATGTGGATTCCCATCGGCGTCGAGGAATTCTTCGGCGGCATCGACCGCAACGGCGACGGCCGCGTCAGCGCGGACAAAGTCGGCGCGATCGGCGACGAAGGCGGCGACGGCATCGACAACGATCTCGACGGCGAAGTGGACGAGCCGGACGAGACGGCAGTATTCGTGTATTGGGGCGGCAACGACGATCTCGACAACGATCAGGACGGGCAAATCGACGAAGCCGACGAACAGCGCGTTTTCCTCACCGCGCCGCTCATCGCCGACAGCTACTGGGGCGGCAACGACGGCGAAGACAACGACCACGACGGGCAAATCGACGAGCCGGACGAGCAACGCATCTTCCTCACGTCCGACGATCGGATCAACAACAACGCGCTAAACCCGCGCGTGCCCGCGAACCTGCCGATTATTACCCCCGCCGAGGGGATCGATTACCAGGACCCGGGCGAGAGCATTCCGCTGCTCGATACGTTCCATGTGCGCGTCAATCTGCAGACGCTCAACGAATACATCGCCGGTTCCGGCATTACGATCACGTCGGAGACGGACTCCCGGCTCCAACTTGTGGACCCCGGCAATCCCTTCGGCCCGGCGGTGGACCGCATCGACAACGACTTCACGCAGATCGTGAACGACACGCACGGCCACGTGTTCCTCGAACCCGGCGTGCCTCAATATGACAACACTGGAAACTTGAACTTCCCATGGGATCAACCAGGTGTTATTCCCGCAGCGCAGGAAAACCGCGCGCGCTCGTACTCCCGCATCAACATCGATCCCACCGATCTGCGCAGCTACTCGGCCGCGCTATCGGACCTCGTTCTGCCGTTCGCCAGTATCCCCGGTCACGTACCCGTCATTACGTGCGCGGGCGAAACCGTCTGCACCATTGCCGGCCGCGTCGCCGTCCACGTGGTGGACGAAGCGTCGAAGGTCAACCTCAACACGGCTGGCGCGATGACGGTCGCAACCGTGCAGGATGTCGAGACCAGCACCGCGACGGGCAGATTCACGTACCTTCGCAATGCCGAACTCCTCACCTTCGCGCGCAACGAGGGCGTCAGTACGGGCGAGTACGATACGCGCGTGCTGCCGGACATCGGCGTGCAGCGCGCAGTCGACATCTTCATGACGCGCAACGGCGCGCACAAGGACGACCCCGGCGGCGGAAAGCCGCAGAATTTCCCGCCGATCCTGCCCATCGACGCGACCGATTTCCTCACGCACTTCAACGACAACGACAGCGACGGGGACGGGACGAACGACAACGCCGCGGAAGCCGGCTACGCCTACGACGAATACTTCCCCGGTTTTGGCCGCACCGATGACAACGCGAACGTGTTGCAACTGCAATTCAACGGCATCGACGACGACGGCGACGGCGCGTACTACACGCACGACGGCATCGACAACGACAACGACGGCGTTGCCGACGAGGCGGACGAAGCGCGCTTCGGCATCGACGAACCCTTCGAGGGCATCGACGAACCGCAGGAACTGCAAATGTTCCGTCCCTACCGCAACCGTCTCGCGGAACTCGATGGCATCGACAACGACAACGACGGCGTGATCGACGAAATCGGCGAACTCGGCGACCGCCTCTACAGCACCGGCGACGAAATGGCCGGCGCGCTTTCGAGCGTCGCCGAAATGGCGCCGTTGCGCGCGGTGCTCACCGTGCAATCGAGCGATCCCAACGCGCGATACCAGCACTACATCGGCGGCGCGCAGGGCGACCTCGCGCGCAACATCTCGCCGGACACGGCGCCGATCACCGGCATGAAACTCGACTACAACCACGCCACGCCGGACGCCATCGCGAACGCGTTGCGCGAAGACTGGTCGTATCCCGCGTTCCACGACGTGCTGAAGACCGAGATGGTCTACCCAGCGGACCCCACGCAGGCGGCGTTCGCGGGCAACCCGTACCTGTTCTCCGAGTCCGGCTACGCGCCCACCACGACCCCGGCCGCGTACATCAACGATTTCCGGTTCCAGGCCGCGTACTTCGCGGGGCTTCGCCGCGAGTCCGTCTCCGTCATCGGCGCACCCGCCGGCATCGTGGACACGCGCGTCGAAGCGCCGCAGAGCGCGCTCGCCCTCACGCCCGGCCGCATCTTCGAGGCGGACGCGGGCCTGCGCGCGTACCAGCTCGCGCTCAATATCGTCGATTCGCGCGACACCGACCGCGTGCGCAATTCGCTCACCTACCGTCTCGGCGACGATTGGTGGAACACCCTCGTCGGTCCGGCCGCGCCGCAACGCGAAATCAGCTACACCCTCGCCGGCGTCGAAGGCATCCGCATCAACGAAATGATGGTGCGCGCCGTCCGCCGCGTCGAAGCGGAATCGAATTACGATCCCGATCCCGTCGGCGATCCGCGCCCGGAGAACAATCCGAACGTATTCTCGGAAGGCCCGATCGATTTCGATGTCGTGACGACGACAATCGAGGATCGAGCGGGAACGGTAACCAATCAAGATGGCAGCATCCCGTGGGAGTATTTCCCGCAGCCGCTCAACCTGGGCGACGACCGGGTCGGCCTTGGGCAGCTTGCGGGCTTCCAGACGGACTCGAGCACCGTTACGATCAGCGGCGCCACCTACGACAACGTCATCCAGTTCCGCATCGGGCCGAGTGCGCAGCTTCCGCCGGGCCGGTATTACTTGCTCGTGAATACGATTGACGAGATTGGCTACGCGAGCGTGGACGACCCGACCGATATTGATTTCCGTGTTAAGTACGGGCTGGATAGGAATATTCCGGGGAATCCAGACATTCTCGACGACGTGATCGCAGGAGGCGCGCCGGGGTCTCCGCCATTCGACGGTCTCGTCGCTGCTGCGACTATTTCCGAACCCCAAGTAGGGCGCCGCAGCGGAGCGTCGCCGCTCGATCCCAACGTTAGCCCGGCGTCCGGCATGGTGTTCTTGCCGACAATCGACACGCGCGCCGCCGTCGTTCCGCCACCCGGATTCGAAGCCTATGCCGGTATTGGCGTCGAAACGCAGTTGCAGAGCGAAGCATACACGGTCATCGTGCCGCCGTTTGCGGCGAATGCAGCCGATCAGTTCTACCTCCACATCGGCATCCGCAATCCGGTCCCGGGCCAGACGCTCGCGATCAACTTCCTCGATTTCAGCCAGGAACCGGATCACGAATGGGTCGAATTGGTCAACGTTTCCGCGTCGCCGGATCCGATCGATCTCTCCGATTGGTTGCTCGAGGTCGGCGGCGGATCGAACGATCCGACCCGCGCGGTGTACCGCATTCCGGCGGGCACGCAGATCGCCCCGAACGGTTCGCTGCTACTCACGACGAACAAGTACGACGTCGGCCCGCTCGCGTTCGCTGCGCCAGGCGCGCGCATTTTCTCGGCCAACGGCATGGGCATGGCAAGCCAACCCGCAAGCGTTGCCGCGCCGTTCGGCACGGCCTCGGTGGGCATATCCGAACCGCCGATCCCACGCTACGCCACGCGCGGCGAAATCGGCTTTATCGGCCAGCCTCTGCTGGGTGCGAACCTTTGGAACGGCCGCTGGGGTGAACCCCTCGGTTCCGGCGGGCTGCTTGCCGAAAGCATTTTCCAGCGGCCGACCGGCGGGTTGCTCGATTTCCTCGATCTGGATGGCGACGGATTGAGCGATCCCGGAATTCGTACGGACGATCTAGTGATTTCGACCATCGACAATCCCGCGACCGACACGCCGACGAAAGCGTGGGACCGCATCGTGCAGATCGAACCCGCCGCGGCAAGTCCACTGTCGTTCATCAACGACGCGTTGACTCCTGCCGGCGAAAGGCTCGCTTTTGTGGCCACGATGGTGTTGCGCGGCGGCATCTTCCCTAATTATCCCGAAAACGATTTCGTGGACAACGACGGCGACAACCCCGAGCTCATGCGCGACGGCATCGACAACGACGGCGACCGCCTGCTGCTAGATCGAGACCTCGACATCAATGGCTTGCCCATTGACAACGATGGCGACGGCATCGCGAACGAAGGCAACGACAGCATTGACAACGACGGTGACGGCCTTATCGACGAAGCCGACGAAAGCGAAGGCACCGACGAACCCATCGATCCGCGCTACGACTACGATGGAATTAACAATGATGGCGACCCATTCACCGACGAAGGCGCGGACGGTATCGACAATGACGGTGACGGCCTCACCGACGAATACGACGAGTCCGAAGGCTTTGGCATTCCCGAGGGCGTGGACGAAGGCGGCGTCGCGCGGTGGTTGAAATATGATCGCGGCGTGGGCCTGGGTCCGATTGGTATCGGCCTCGGTCCGCTGACCCAGGTGTCCGGCTCCTATCACCGCACGCCGCAGTTTGTGCTGTATCCCGGCGAACCCGCGTGGGTCGAAGGCACGAACGCCGCGCCCGAGTGGAAGGAATTTACCGAACGCCGCATGTTCCCCGGCGACGCCGTCCGCGTGACGTTGTACGAGCGGTTCCCGGACGAAGAGTTCGTCGTCGATCGCGTGACCTACACGCAGAACGACGTCGAAAACCGCGCGCCGGACGATGTCCGCTCGTTCCCGGTCGCCGCGCCGGACGCGCTGCTCGACCGGTTCGTCATGCTCAACGCGGTGACGGGTCTCGGCCTCGAACGCGCGTGGCCCGAGAATACGATGGGCGTGGACTTCTACCGTTCGCTCGAACGCAAGCACCCGCTCTACACCGGCGACCGGTTCGGCCTCGCGAACCGCTGGACCGCGACGGACGGCAACTACGACGATTGGGCGCCCGGCACCAACCGCTGGTTCTGGGACAACGTCAACGACGTCGCCATGCCGATGACGAGCGCATTTGTATTCGGTCCCACGGGCGCGCCGACAGCGGTCTCCGGCATTCAGTTCTTCGCGCACGGATTCTCGGGATCGCCGCTGCGCCCGAACTTCTTCGCGCGCGTCCTGAGCGATTCGCGCCTCGGATATTCGCCCGATCCGCCCGTGCGCCTCGCGGCGAACGACGCGCCCGTCGTGCCCGACGCGCTCGTAGGCGACAACCAACGCGTTCTGCTGCGCGGCCGAGTGCGCGACGCGAACTTCCGGTCGCCGGGCGATCTCTTGACCACGCCCTACCTCGCGTTGTCGCGCACGTATACCATAGGCGAATACGACGTCGTTGGCCGTGAAGCGCTCCAAGGCCCGACAGTCGCGCCGGAAGACATGCTCGTGGGACCCGTGCCGCCGCACCTGAAAGGCGCGTCCATCGGCACGGCATATCCCGAGGATTTGCGCGCGCTGATCGACACCGCGTCGTTCGATTCGATCGTCTTGAACGTCGGTCAGGCGGACTTCTATCCGTTGTTCCCGCTTATGGCCAGCTTGACGGGTGGCGGGCTGGCCGAGTTGGCGCAATGGGCGCCGATTCCCGATGCGGCCAATCCGACCGACTACCGCGCGCCCCAGGCGTGGGCGCCGGTGTTCCTGGCGTCGCTCGATCCCAACGGGTCCGAACCGGAAGGTGCGGACTTCGCGACGATGCAGACAATTACGATCACGCAGTCCGGCACGCCGCCGCAGTATCCGAACATGTTGCCGTGGCCGGGCTATCCGATCCAGTTGGCGTTCCTCTACCGCAACGTCGACCTAAGCGTCGTCCCGCCGTACGGGAATACGCGCTGGCTGTTGCAGGACAACGTCGGCGGCGCGGGCAGCCTCGCGTCCGTGCGTTGGCCGCTCGAACGCCGCGCGATGATGTACGTTTCCAGCAATCCCGATGCGTTCCGCCCCGATCAGACGTCGCACAACATCGTGCCGGGCGGTCCCGGCGCGCCCGCGGCGGGCGCGTATCCGTCCGAGGCGCTCTTCGTGTGGGATGGCGCGGACGGTCTGCCCAACGGCGAATACGATCTCTATGTCGTGACCATGCCGGACATGACGTATCTCGAAGAATCGACGCGCGCGTTCGATGCGACGCGCAACGATTGGCTGCCCGCCAAGCTCGATCGCGTGCGCCGCCGCCTGCCGATCGACATTCAGGTGCTGACGGACAAGGACGGCGACCGCAAGTGTTGGGTCGACGGAACGGGCCCGACGGCGAACATGCCCGATACCGAGGAATTGGGCCTCAACACCCAGAGCACCGGCCCCGCCGATCAGCGCGAGAAGTTCCCGCTCAAGGCCGGTCTGGTACCGGCAAGCGATGGCACCGTCCATTACGGCGTTGTAAAGATCGAAAACAATTTCCTGGGCGTGTTTGTGCGCAACTGGGCCGACGGCCGCAATCCGGAAAACGTGAACGCAATCAGCCGCGTCGTGCTGATGTCGCGCGACCGCACGCCGGGCCGCGTCAATCTGAACACGGCGATCACGCAACCGCTCGCCGCGAACCTCTCCGGCGCGCCGGATTTCAATGCGTTCAATCCGCTGACCGGACTCATCGGCTTCACCGCGGAATACGTACCCGATACGAACCCGCTGTCGGACCTCGGCGCCTTCACGCCCGCGCCGTGGAGCGATCAGATTCCCGTTGCGACGGGGCCGCCCTACGCGTTCACGTTTGGCGAATACGGCGCCGTCCTCGCGCGCGCCAACCAGGTGATTGGCCAGCCGCCGTTTGCGCTTGCGGTGGCAAACCCCGGGTTCCTGCCGCGCGGCGAACGGTTCGTCGATTACAACAGCGACGGGCTGCCCGATCCGCCGATCGATATCAGCGGCGACGGCCGCGCCGATCTCGCCGTGCGGTTCGACGGCCGCTATTTGCTGTCGCCCGCGGAGTTGATCGTCAGCGGCGACGAAGCGGCGTTCACGTCCCGGCCAATGTCGCTGATGCCAAGCCTGATCCCGCAATACTTCGACGTGGCCGCGCCGACCGCGAACCAGAAGGCGCAACAGTTTGACGAAGCGATGGAACGCTATACGCGCATGGGCAACAGCATTACGGCGGCGTCCGACACGTTCGAGATTATTGTCACCGCGCAGACCGGTTACGCGTTCGACGCGAACCGCGACGGCGTGATCAACTGGCGCGTCGATTCGGAATTCGTCGCCACCGGCGAAAAGAAACTGCGCACCGTGTATGAACGGTAGCTCAACCACAGATTGCACAGATGACACAGATTCAAGATAGAGCAAGAACAGAATACGAAGTTTCCACTTCGTAACGGGCTCTTGAAAAGCTCCGCTTTGTGCATTCACGACGCGCCTCGGCCGGACGAATACGGAAGCAGAGCTTCTCAAGAGTGCGTTCCCAAATGGAAATTTGGGAACGAGGAAAGAGCGGAATTCCTCGTTACGAAGTTTCCACTTCGTAACGGGCTCTTGAAAAGCTCCGCTTTGTACATTCACGACGCGCCTCGGCCAGACCAATACCGAAGCAGAGCTTCTCAAGAGCGCGTTCCCAAATGGAAATTTGGGAACGAGGGAAACTGCGCACGGTGTACGAACGATAGAGGAATTTTGGATTTTGGATTTTGGATTTTGGATTAAATTCATGCAAACGCATCGCCACACACACCAATCCGGGCGCACGCGCGCAACCAGCGGTACGCGGGACCGATCGCGGAATCCTGGTTTGGGAAGTTGGAGTTCGACTCGCAGCGGCGATACGCCGCCCCAGGACCGCATGGTCGAGCGCGCCCCGCATCCGTCGTTCAATCCAAAATCCAAAATCCAAAATCCAAAATTCCTCGCCGCCGTTCTCATGTTCCTGTTCGTCTCCGTTGTTGCGTTTGCGCAGACGCCCGCGAGCGTGCTGGTCGCGTGCACGGGCGGCGTAAACTGCCCCACGGGCGGCCACAACTCGCCGTACACGGACCTGCAGGAAGCCATCGACGACGCCGTCGCCGATGCGATCGCGCTCGATCAACAGGTATTGCTGCTCGTCGTCGGCGGGCCGTGGGTCGGCAACTTCACCATTCCAGCGGACGCAAACGTCCGCATCCTCGGCCTTCAGTTCAACGCGCAGCAAATCGTAACGATTGTCAACAACTCCGCTACGCCGACAGGCGGCACCTTCACGCTTTCGTTTACGAATCCGAGTACGGGCGCCACCGCCACGACGACGGATCTTGACTTCGACGCCACCGCCGCCGAAGTCCAGGCCGCGCTCGAAGCGCTCACGACGATTGGCGCGGGCAACGTCGCCGTCACCGGTCCCGACGGCGGACCATACACAGTCGATTTCAGCGTCGGCGTGTTCGCGGGCGTCGTCGTTCCGCTGCTCGTCGGCGACGAAACTAACCTTACCCCCGCGGGGACGTTTTTGTTCGTGGCCACCGCCGACGGCGCGTTCAACACGGTAATTCAAGGTACCGGCCCCGCTTCCGGCGCTGTTTTGACGATCGACGGTTCGACGGACGCAGACCGCGACGCGGGCTTCGCGCGCGACAGGTTGATTATCGAAGGCCTCACCTTCGAGAACGGCTCGCAGGGCATTCGCGTCAACGGCGGCAACTTCACCGATCCCGCCGACAAGATTGAGCCCGTGCTGAACCGGCTCTACATCCGCGAGAACGGCGACGGCACGTCCGCGGACAGCGCGGGCGTGTTGGTCGAAGGCGCGGCCAGCCCGCTCATCGTCAATTGCAGCGTTTCCGACAACGACGGCGACGGCGTGCGCGTGGTGGATGGCGCGGCGCCCGATCTTGCGTTCGCGGACATCCTCCACTCCACGATCGTGCTCAACAGCGACAACGGCGTGTTCGTCGGTGCCGGCAACAACGCGCGCGTGCGCAACACGATTGCGTATCTCAACGGCACCGGCACCGGCGAAGGCGGCCTCGTGTGGGAAGACAATCCGTTCATCGATCCCGATTTCGGGCCGTTGGACGGGTTGATTACCGGAGTAGGCACGCCGATTCCGGTCACCATCAGTGGGAACAATCTTTCTGACGGCACGAATCCAACAGAGGTGTTCTTCGGTCCCACTGGCAATGCCGGGGCGCGCACGGTCGATCTAACACCCGATCCAACAGGCCTTGTCGTCGATCTGCCTCCCGCGTACAATGGCATTCCCGGACCCGTAGATGTCACGATTCGTCGCGGAGACGGCTTCGAGATTGTTGTTCCAAACGGCTTCCTGTACACCGGGGAACAAAACGGCCCGAATCCGATCCCGCAAGTGTGGCAGGTCGATCCCGGTTGGGGTCCCGTGGACGACGCGACGACCACAGGCGTTGATGAGAGCGTGATCGATGTGTACGTGCTCGGTGCGTTTTTCGAACGCGATTGCTCGGTGTTCTTCGATCTCGACGACGACGACGTACTCGAAGTGAATGAAATCTCGCCGCGCGTGCAATGGCTGTCGCCCGGCAGGCTGTTCGTGCGCGTGCCGTCCACAACCACGCCGAACAAGGTCGACGTGTGGGTGCGCAACAACACGACTGGCGCGGTGTCGCCGCTCGGCCCGCTCGAAGAATACGAGTACCGTGCCGGGTTCGACACCGAAGGCCCGCAGATATCTTCGATCGTCCCCGACCGCATCGACACGACGGCCGGCTCCGGAAACAGCACCGACTCCGATGTATTGCCCGACATCTTCGGCGCGAACTTTGTCGCCGGCGCAATCGTGACGATCGGCGGCATCGTCTGCCCATACGACACGTTCGCGACAAACCGCCTAACGGATATCACCATACCCGTCTCCGAATTCGGCGGCGGCGGCGTGTACGACGTCGAAGTGATCAATCCCGACGGACGGAAAGACATTCTTCCGCGCGGGTTCACCTACTTCCCGATGAGCACGCCCGGCCTCGACCTCCTGCCGTGGCGCGTGTCGAATTTCATCGAGCGCGGCGTGGGAGGGACGCGCGATCTGCTCGGGCACGGCCTGGACTTTAATGTTGACCTGATTGCGGACCCGGCAGTCGTGAACAACACCTTTGCAACGATCCAGCCCGTCGCGCAACGGATTATCACGTTTGGATATCCCGCCGATACGAACCTGCTAGGACTGGCTGCCGGTCTGTCCGAAGTCGACATCGACGTCATGAACGCTGCTACACGAGCGGGCAATCCGTTCGCCGCGCCCGTGGCATCGACGGTTCTCGTCTACACCGAGCCGCGCGCAACGCAGGTCGCGCCCGCCGGCGGAGCGGTGTACTTCCAGATCAACTCCGTCACCATCACCACCGTCGGCGCAACCGACACAATTCAGTTGGACATCGAAAACTACCGCGCGCAATACGATATCTTTGTGGGCGAAACGCAAGTGCTTCCCGCGGACATCACGCTGATTCTTGCTCCGAATCCGCCGGTGAATTTTAACGGCATCATTTCGTTCCCCGCGCCAACGCAGCCGGAAGGCGTGTTCGGGCCGGTGGACATTCGCGTCGTCAGCCCGAACGGTACCGGCGAAAATCTAACCTCTCAGGACCTGTACTTCATCGCGGAGGACGCATACAGCTATCGCCGCGCGGGCACGGACGAATTCCCGCAGGTCTCCGCCGTCACGCCGAACACCGTGCCCGACAACGGCACCGGTGAAGTCCAGATTTCGGGACAGAACTTTATCGGCCCGGTCGGCATCGGCGTGTTCACGCGCGCATGGATCGATGGCGACGGCAATTTCGCGACCGCCGCCGATAACATCGATCTCAGCGCCCTTGCAACCGGATACGCGATCGACTCGGTTTCGCAAATCAGTTTCACCAACTTTGATCTGGACGCTGCAGATCCTACGGCGACATTGATTCCACGCGACGCGCCTATCGATATCGTCGTCGAACAATTCGATGCGATTAACGGCGTCGTGCTCGTAGACGCCAGTGGCGTGCCGCTGCGTTCGCGGCTCATCGGCGCAATTACGTTCCGCGACGCAGTCGCCGCGCCGACGATTACCTCCGTCACGCCGCCGGATGGACCGGTGAGCGGCAGCGACAATGGTGTCATCCCCGTTCAGATTATTGGCACGAATTTCGGTGCAACCGAGCCTATCGTGCTCTTTGGAAGTTCGCAGGCAAATGTTGTTGGTTTCACAGCGACGACAATTGACGTTGAACTGCCGTCCGCGCCAAACGGTTTGCCCGGCATATACGACGTGACCGTCATCCGCACCGCCGATCAGATTGTGGCATCGCTCGTGGACGGCTTCACGTACTACATGGACGGCGTGCCGATTGTCACGCAGCTTTCGCCGAACCACACGTTCTTCGATCCCGCGGCGCCGCCCGCGACGCCCACCACGATCTTTGTGACGATATACGGGTACAACTTCGACGACGACGTACGCATCACGTTTGAGGATCCCTCCGGCGGCGAGTTGTTCCAGCTCGATACGAACACGAACGCCGATCGCGTCGACGTGTTGTCGCCGTACGAGATCGTCGTGCAAATCACCACCGACGATCTCGACACAATACTGGATGGGACCGAATACGCCCTCGACCTGGCGACGCTCGACGTCACCGTGCAGAACAAGGCGGACGTCTACGATCCGAATTCCGTCGATCCAACCAACGCGGCGAATGCGGTATCCCTCACCAGCGGAGTCGTCAACTTCTTCGTATACCGCGACACGCGCGGTGATGTGATCGTCGACATACCCGAGTTGCTGTACAACGACGTGTTTGGCAACAACCAGGACGACTACATCAACGTCGCGCCCGGCGCGGGCAGCATCTCGATCAACCCGGTGATTCTATTGACGCCGTGGATCGGCAAGTTGCTGCCGGACAGCGTGTCGCACCCGCTGTTGAGCACCGCGGGCCCGTTCACGGAAGACCCCTACACGCTGACGGATTTCGAACTCGAGCAGCGCCCGCAGGGGTCCGGCGCGGAAATCGGCGCGGACGAAATTATCGAGATCGACGAGCTTGGCATTTGTTCGTGGTACTATGCGCGTGTCACGCCGAGCCCGGTGGGCGTCACGCCCGCGAACCAACTGCTTGTCGAGGTCCAGTTCACCGGCAACTGCGGCGGCGCGCCCTTCATCGTGCCGCAGGGCGGCAACCCGGCTGATCCGGCGGACCGCATCGATCTGACGCTGTACCAGAACCCGGGCGCGGGCTACTACCTCTACACCAACACCGACGCGATCACGACCATGCTCGACGATCGCGACGGCAGCAATGATCCGAGCGTGGGCGACCTCATCGCGGACGGACACGCCGCCGTGTTCATGCAGCGCGGCACGGAAATCATTGGCGACGAAGATTCCGGCGACGAGTTTAGCGAAGGCGGGATCATCGTCGATCAAGCGATTATCGGCCGTCACTTCCTGATCGATACCGTGCCGCCGCGCATAAACCTCGCGGCATACGGCCCGGACGGGCTTATCAGCCTGGCGGATTTGTACACGCCCACGGTCGTTCTCGGCAGCACCGACAACATCACGGCCCAGGATATCGCTGCGCTAACACATCCTGCGGGATTCCCACCGGCCACGATTTACCGGCCATCCATTCTTCCGCCGCCGAACGCCGCCTACTGGCCTGCGGACGACGGCGTGATCGCGTTCCGCGCGCCCGGCGCGGCGCCGGGCCGTGGGTTGCAGGTGTTCTTCAACCGCGGCAGCATCTCGAATCCCGATCCAATCCCGCCGGGCAGCGTGCTCGCGGGCGCAACGCTGGACGATCTCGTCATCGAGATTCAGTTTATCGACCCGCCGGTCACGGACCCCGAAGATTTGTCGCCCAACCCGTATTTCACCGGCACCGCCATCCCGGGCCTCGACTTCTTCACCGGCGCAACGACGCGCCAGGTGGCGGGCTTCCCGCTGCCGAATCCGGACCCGCTTACCGAAGCGTCCGGGGGCGCCCCCGCGGACAATATCCTCCTGCAAGGGTGGGGGCGCTGGTTCCCGGATTCGACCGTTGCCCTCACAAACGGCGTAGCGAAGACGGCGGTGTTTGTTGTGGGCGGCACCGGTGCCAACGTCGGCGTGTTCGACCCGACACTCGTGCCGGGTGACTCGGTTCCCGACCCCGTCGATCCCGAGCGAACCGACAACGACACCATGATCGTCACGTGGACGATCAACGACCTTGTCCCGCCGCCCAGCCAGGCGTGGCGCGTCGACGCGCGGTTTGTCGGCGAAGACCTCGCGTTCAATGCGACGACCAACACTGCGAGCAATGCGGGCGCGGCAATGTACTACGAGACGCTGTTCGATCCGCTGCAACTGTGGTGGATGTACGACGTATCGAGCCTGTTAACCGGCGGCCCGTCGAATTGCGAGGCCGAAGCCGCGCCGTACTTCAACGTCAGCCTCATCGGTCAGCGCCCGAACGTGACCGGCCAGCCCGTGCCGCTGTTCACGTACAACTTGTACGTGAGCGCGACCTGCGCCGGCCCCTACGTCGATTCGGGTGTTGGCTGGTCGGCGTGGCGCCCCGGCCCTGTCATTGACGTGCTCGCGGACCTGCGCGCCGTGCTCACGCCCGCGCAACTCGCCACGCTCAACAACCAGCACATGATGATCGTCGTGCTCGGCGCCGACGAAGCGGGCAACCTCGAACCGTTGCTCTTCGACCCGACCACAGTGGACGGCAGCACGCTCAACGTGCCCAACGCACGCACGTTCCTATTTACCGATCGCCAACCGGCGGACACCGCGGTCGGCCTCGAGCTCTGGTACGACCTAAACAATAACGGCATCATTGACGGCGGCGAACCGACCTTCGGCGACAGCCCGATCGTGCCGTACAACCCGGCGCTCAAAGCGCGTTACGCCGTGTCCGTGAACTCAATTGGCTCGGCGATTGGGCCATTTAACGTGTCGTGGACATTCCACGAGGACGGAGTTCAGACAACCCAGAGCCCACCGGGGCCGCTGGTTGGCCCATTCGTATCCAACTCAGACGTCATCCCGGTCGTGACGCCGGGCCCGTCTACCGGTGTCTTTATCAATCCCCTAAATCCAAATACGCTTGGACGGCTTGGCCGGCCCGATGCCGCGGTGACGTATCTGTTCACCGCCGCCGCTTTCTACAACGATGCCGGCACAGATATCTTCGATCCGACACCCGCGTCCGCCTACTTTGTGGTCGTGCCCGCGGGCGTGGGCGATTATGTGATGTCCGAGGAGGACGCAAACAAACAACCGATCAAGGAGCAAGGCCGCGAGTAAGCGTTTGGTGAAGCACAGTTGAATCAAGCCAGTGTCAACGTAAAGTCTTGCGCTACACGGGCGGATTGCGGTTTAATAGACGTACAAGGTTCATCGAGAACGGTCTACAGCGGACGCGCGGCTTACGCCGCGCATCGTAATCGGGGTGTGGGAGCGAACTCGTGACTACGATTGGGCGCTTAGCAGCGTGGACTGCGCTCGTGCTCGTGGTGTATGCCGCGGCGCTCGTTCCCGGCTGCAAGGGCGGCGACGAAGTCTACGACACCGAGATCGTCGTCAACACCGCGCCCCAACAGGGCGCCGAACTGAAACTCAACGGCCAGGTGTACGGCGTTACACCGAGACCGGTCAGAGGGCTGCCTCCCGGTCCGGTGTTTGTTGACGTTTCCCTCGCCGGCTTCAAGCGCGCGTACGACACGTACAAAGTCCCCGAGTCCGGCTCCGCAACGTTTACGATCACCATGGAACGCATGGTCGGCGATGTCACAATCCAGTCCGAGCCGACTCGCGCGGCCGTGTATCTCAAAGACGGGACCCCGCTCGGCGTGACGCCAATCACCGGACTGAAACTTCCGGAAGGCATCCACGAGATCGAAGTGCGGCACGAGAAGTACGAACCGCTGACGGAGAAGATCGTGGTCCGCGCGGATTACAAGTACAGCAAGTTATTTACGTTGAAGGCGCGGGAGAGCCGGATCGAGGTGTTCTCAACGCCGAGCAGCGCGAACATCTATCTCAACAACGCGCTGCAAAACGAAAAGACGCCGGCCCGCATCCCCATCACGCCCGGCACGTACACCGTGGGCGTGTACAAGGGCGGGTATATCATGGAAGAAGTCGTCGTGAACGTCGAGCCCGCGTCCGACGCGAACGTGAGCGTGATTCTCAAGGAAGGCGAAGTGCCCATGGGCATGGTGCTGGTGCCCGGCGGTGATTTCATCATGGGTACCGACGATAAATCGCCCGACGAACGTCCGAAACGGACCTTGAACATTGAATCGTTCTACATAGACAAATACGAAGTGACCAACGCCCAGTTCAAAGAAGTGTTTGCTTCGCACACGTTTCCGAAAGGACAGGAAGAGTATCCTGTGCTGGACGTAACGTGGGAGGAAGCGACAGCGTACGCGAAACAGGTCGGCAAGCGGCTGCCGACCGAGGAGGAATGGGAAAAAGCGGCGCGTGGAACGGACGGACGAGAGTATCCGTGGGGCGACCTGTGGAACCCGGAACTCGCAAATGTGAACGCTGGACAGTTGAATCCAAAGGCGCTCCCGGTGGGCAAGCTCATCGGTGGCGCATCCCCCTACGGCTGCATGGACATGGCGGGAAACGCCTACGAGTGGACATCGAGTTGGTACCAGCGGTACAAAGGGAATGAAGACATTGTCAAGGAATACGGCCAAGTCTTTCGGGTTCTGCGGGGAGGCTCGTTTAGAAAAGACCCGTTTGACGCCCGTTGCGTTCGGCGGTCATACGACTTGAACACGAATCGGCGGGAAGACTACGGTTTTCGCTGCGCGGCGGATGTTGCGCCGCCGGGCGGACCGCCACGACGATAAGGTATGTGTTGTGCCGAAAATTCTTGTCAACAGGATTTTATTATTGACAGGGAGTCGGATGTTTACTACAATAACTTGTAAAGGGTTACGGGGTCTGGGAAGTTCGGCGATAGTTCAGAATTCGCCAGGGGTGAAGGCGCATTCGGCGTTGGTAGCGGGGTCACCGTCGTCGCTCACTCTTTCTCGGACGTATGCCGTAACAATGCGGTGATCCTATGGCAAAGCTGAAGCGCGGAAAGTCCAAGCGATTGGTGCTCGATCTTGGTTCGAGCGCGGTGCGTCTGTGCGAGCTCACGCCGACCAAGGCGGGTTACCAACTCACGAAATACTACCAACGTGAATTCCCCATCGATCCCTCGATGGAAGAAGACGCGCAACGCGAAGCGCGAAAGACGACGATCCTTGCGCTCCTCAAAGAGGCGAAAGTTCGCCCGAAGAAGACGGTGTTCGGCGTACCCGGCCAATCCGTTTTCACGCGCACGCGCACGCTGCCCCCGGTACCGGAATACAAAGTCACGCAGATCGTCCGCTACGAAATCCAACAGCAGATTCCGTTCCAGCTCGATCAGATTGCGTATGACTACCAGGTGCTTCAGCGCACGGAAGCCGGCGGCTACGATGTGCTCATGGCCGCAATCAAGGTCGATGTCGTCGAGAAGCGGCTCGAAACGATCAAGGACATCAAACGCCAGGTCGACATTGTCGACGTGTGCCCGCTCGCCGCGTACAACTGGCTGAAGTTCACGAAGGAATTTGGCGAAGCGGGCGAGTGCGTCGCACTGATCGACCTTGGCGCATCCACGACCGATATCGTCATCGAGCGCGACAACCAGTTCCGGTTTACGCGCAGCCTGAATCTCGGCGGAAACGACGTCACCTCGGCGATCGCCGCCGAATTCGGCATGGCGTGGCCGCAGGCCGAAAAGCTCAAGCGCGAGAAAGGCTTCGCGCCCACGGGCGATCCCGCGCGCGACGGCAAGGGCGGCGAAGTCATCGGCCGCGTGCTGAACCGGCTCGTGTCCGAAATCAACCGCTCCTTCGCGTATTTCCGCTCGCAGCCCGGCGGCGGCCCGGTAAACCGGATTATCGTCACGGGCGGCGGCGCCTGCCTGCGCAATATGATTCCATACCTGCAACGCCAGTTGGGTATCGAAGTGCGGATTGCGCAGCCCTTGGCGGGGCTTGCGATCGCGCCGGGCGCGCAAGAAGTGAACGAACACCCCGAGCAGGCCGCGACGGCGATGGGTCTGGCGCTGCGCTGCTGCGAACAGGTAAGCATCGGAATCAACCTGATTCCGCCGCGCATTCTCGAATCGGCGCGCCGCCGCGAAGCAGGCGTGTATTGGCTGCTGTCCGTCGCGACGCTCGTCCTTATCATGCTCACTATCGTTCCGGCGATGGCGCAGCAAAACAAGCTCGTGCAGGACAAGATTGAGATCGCCAAACGCGAGATAGCCACGTTCGACCCCGCGCTCCCCTTCCAACCGGGGCCGCCAACCGGGTGGAACTCACCCTTCGAGACGCAGCTCAACGCGCAGATGTCCGAGATTCAGGGCTACATCCAGAGAGTCACCATGCTGGATGAACGGCTCAAGAACCGCCGCCAATGGCTTAACGATCTCCTCGCGGTAAACGATGCGCGGCCGCGCGGCAAACTGTTGCTCATCAATCGAATGGAAACATCGTTTGTGGCGCCTCCCGGTAACGCACCGGGCGCCCCAGCCGGCGTCGGCGCGCCCCGAGGCGGCGGCGGTGGCGGGGGAACCCCCAGCGCACTCAGTCAATTCGCACAAAGTCAGGGCATCGGACAGGGCGGGCCGGCCGGTACGGCGGATGACGATTCGTTCGAGTACACCCCGAGTCAGACCGAGATTTCCCAACCGGACCTGTGGTCGAGTTCGGGATTCGAAGGCATTGTGTCGGTTTCCGGCGGCGCGACGACCGGAGATTCGCTGGTGGCGAGTGCTGAAGCACCCGTGCCGTGGGCTTACAACGGCTTCATTATCACTGGATTTGCACAGGATATCCCGACGATCGAGGAATTCAAGCAGAATCTCGAGACCTGCGGCCGGTTTGTTGTAAACGGCAGTCCCATGGTCTACTTTGACCAGCGGTTTACCGACCCGAAGCCATTCGAAATCCTCGACAATGCCGGGCAAATGGCCGGCGCCCAGGTCGGCGGCGGCGGAGGATTTGCCGCCGGCGGTTCGGACGATGACGACGACGACCGGCGCCGGCGTGGCGGTGGCCGTATGCAGAACTTGGCCACGGCAAACGCCAATTCCGCGGTGGGACTCAACCTCGCGGGCTCGCAATGGGGCGCCTACGGCACGATATTGTCGTTCCGGATCGACCTTCAGTTCCGGGGTGACCTGACCGCGATGCCGGGCCAGCTTGCAGGCACCGCCCCTGCGGGGCGCGGCAGCGCCAGTATGCGAATGAGAGACCGGAAAGCGGATTAACATGCGGCGCGAACAGATCATAGCCATCGTGGTCGTGCTACTCCTCGCGGGTAGCGCGGGGGCCGGGTATCAATTCTACTTCCGCCCTGCGCTCGAGAAATTTGCCGCGGACCAAACATACCTCGAGGGCCTCAACACAAAATTGCAGACGCTCAAACGAACGTTCCCGTCCGGCAGACCGGAAGCTGCGGTGCAGCTCGTCGCCGAGAAGACCCAACCGTGGCACGACACGCTCGAGCAGCGCGCGCGGCAATTCACAATCCGCGATTTCAAAAAACTCGATCCGCTGCCTAAGACCCTCGTCTTGCGGGCGTACTACGACCAGATGGCCCAAAAAATGGCGACGGACCTGGCGACGGAGCTCGCGATTAAAGGGGTCTACTACAATCCGAATATCAGCTTCTATTTCGGCGCGGCCCGGCCCGGAACGCTCGCCGGAAAATCCGTCAACGAACTGCAGGTTATCCACTGGCTGTCGTCCATCAAGCTCGGCACCTCGATCATGCGCATGCTGGTCGATTCGGACATGCTGGGCATCGAGAACCTGCGGTTGTGGACTCCGCGCACGACCGCCGAGGGTTTCGAGTCGTATGCCGTCGGCGTTTCGATGTGGATGACCATGGACCAGTTCTGCAAGTTTCTCGAAAAACTGCACGGCGACGAGACGATGTGCATCCGGGTGAACGGGTTCCGCATGACCAATACCTCGCTGCGAGCCTACGTCGACCCGCCGCTACGCATCGAACTCGTTTTCGAGATCGATGTATACAACTATGTACCCCAACCTCCCGCCGCTGTCGGAGCGGGAGCGGCAGGGGCGCCGGCAACCGGCGCGAACGCCGCCATGCAACAACTGCGCGCGCAACGAGCGGGGGCGGCAGCCCCGAAGCCCCAGGCGTCGACGAGCTGGTGGCGCAAATGGTTACCCCTATAATGCAAGTGATCGAATGATAGAGTACCTCACGCGATGAACGACATAACGTCAAAGCTCCGCAAGGCGGGAATTTGGGCATGGCACCAAAAGGAGAAGGTGTTCCTCGGCGCCTTGCTCATCGTGCTGTGCTTCCGCGTATGGGTCGTACTTCGTCCTGCCGATGCAAGCGTCGATTCGCCGATCCCAAAACCTCCGGTGACCGGGCAGAAACCGCCTGTCGGCGGCCCCCCGGCCCCTCCAGGCCAAACGCGGATGGCCGCGAACGATGTGCCCGACCCGCCGCCTCGGCCGGTGACCGAGCGCGCGGATGACTACAGGCCCCTCGTGCGCCAGAATCCGTTCACGATTTACAGCATACTGCTCGATAATACCGGCACGCAGGACGCCGAAGGCGACTCAATCGACGTTACACTGAACAACATAATGAAGTGGAGCGACGGCGCCTATCGCGCGGAATTGACGACGAAAGTGACCGGCAAATCCAAGCGGTACAAAGAGGGCGAAGTCTTCGAGAACTACAAGCTGATGTCGATCGATGCGGCCAATAAGACCGTGACCATTTACTCGAGCGCCCATGATAAGACGTTCGAGCTCAAGATGCCGGGAAGTTAGGGGACCGAAATGCGTTGTGTGGGGATGCGAGTTCGTTTATACTCGTTCCGAATTGCGGGAGGATTGAAATGCTCAATAGTTTACGGTTGAAGCGGTTGACCACCGCCGCATGCCTAATTGCCGTCTGCTTGACAGCCGGAACGGGGGTGTTCGCCGCCCGGGCCGCCGAGCAAGCGCCCGAGCCGGCAGCGGGCACAGCCGGGCTGTCCCAGGCGGAACAGCTTTACCGGGAAGGCGTCACGCTGTACAGCAAGGAAATGTACCGCGAAGCGCAGAGCGCCTTCACCCGCGCGCTGGCCCTCGAACCCGATCACGAACTCGCCAAAGACATGCTGAAGAAGTGCGAGGGAAAAATCGAAATGGTCAGCGCCGGCGAAAGCCCCAGCGCCGTCCAAAGTTTCGATACACTCGACCCGGAAACGATACCCGCGGCGGGCGACGGCGGCGTTCCCAAGACGGCTGATGACATCAAGTACGAGCGTACGAAGAAGCTCATCACCGACGGTCAGTTCTATCTCGAAAACAAGAAGTACGGGAAGGCCAAGGAGCTGTTCGAGCAGGTCCTGCTCATCGATCCGGGTAACAAGACGGCCAAGCGCCTATTGGGCGAAGCGACCGTAGGCGCCTACGGCGACGACATCAACGCCGCGTGGCAGCAGCGCAAGATCGACACCGAGAAGATTCGTCTCGGTATCGAGAAGCGCAAGAACCTCCCCGAAGGTTCCGACGACATCGGCATCAAGGAACCGCCGCTGTACGTCCCCGTGGAAGAGGAAACGTACCGGGAGGAGCGCGAGCTCTCCGTTATCGAAAAAGCGCTCGACGCCCCGGTATCCATCGAGTTCGACAACACGCACATTGGCCGTATCGTCGAATTCGTGGCGGATTTCGTCAGCATTAACATTGTCGTCGACGCGCGCGTCGTGGCGCCTCCTCGGCCCGCGGCGCCCGCCGGACTGCCTGGCGCTCCGGGAGTTCCCGGCGCGGCGCCGTTTCCCGGCGCAGCCCCCGGTGCGTTCCCCGGCGCGGCCCCCGGCGCGTTAGTTCCACCTGGCGCGGCGGACGACCGTTTTGCGGGATTGAACGCCCTCTCGGCTGCGCGCGGCGCTGGTACCGTCGGCGCGCCGGGAGTTGTCCCGGGTACGACCGGGGCCCTCACGCCGCAGCTTACCGGCGAGCAGGCAACGGACGGGTATGTCCCGTACGTCAAGCTTGAAGACGTACCGTTGCGCGACGCGTTGAAAGCGCTCTTGCGACCCCTCAATTTGTCGTACAGCATCCAACCGAGCTTCTTGTGGATTAGCACGGCGGAAAAGATTCGCACCGAAACGTTTGAAGACCTCGAAACGCGCATCTACGAACTCCGCAATGCCGGCGCTGAAACACTCTTCAAGATCGTGGTTCAAAACCCAGGCGGCGGACTTCAAGGCGGCGGCGGCTTCGGCGGCGGCGGCCTTGGCGGCGGCGGCTTCGGCGGCGGCGGCCTTGG